>JACCRE010000150.1 GCA_013813775.1 Planctomycetaceae bacterium | reverse complement strand
TAAAACTCCTCCGGCATCCGACACTCGGCCATGACGCGCTCCTGGAACAGGACTTGAAAACCTCAAGTCCCGTCCTGGCGCAAACGCCGTGCCGAACCCGCGCAGACGGTTTTCCGTTGGCTTCTTAGCTATCAGCTACCGTCCAAGCTGTTCTGGTCTGCCCACACCGGGAGCGTCGACATCGCGGCCGCCGCTCATGACGGCGTCGAAGAGACAGTGACCTAATCGCATCCGATAGTGCGGTGTAGGCGGTACGAGGTAGTGCCGCCGCCGGCCCGCGGCTGTCCGAACCGATCACTTGAGGCAGGTCACTTCGAGGCCACCGACCGCTTTGGCCTTCCGACGCAATCCGTTTAGCACGGAGTCCCGCGGACCCGCCGTCAGAGGCGACCCGGAGTGCGGACGTTGACGGGAAGGATCATCACATGGACCTCTATCGCGGCTACCGGACGACCTTCTCCGCGGCTGCCTCGCCTTGCCCCAGCCGTTCGGCGATCGCGCTCACGAGTTCGTCCGGGGTGTAGCCCCTCGCGACGATTCGGCCGTCGGGGCCGAGCAGCCAGTAGGCCGGCACGCCGGAGACGCCGGCGTCGTTCTCCGGGCCGATCAATCCCTGCCGGACGGGGAAGTCCGAGCGAGAGAGGGCCGCCCGCCAAGCGTCTTGCTCCTCGTCGAGCGAAAGGCCGAGGACGTCGAGGCCACGAGCGGCATATCGCTCTTGCAGCCGCTTCAGCGCGGGGAGCTGCGCCTTGCAGGGACCGCACCAGCTCGCCCAGAAGTGGACGAGGGTGAGGCGACTTCGGCGATCGGCGAGAGTACCGCCTGACCCATCGGGGAGCCGGAAGGTAAGTTCGGGGAGGTCGCCGACTGCTGGGACGGGCTCGACGTCGGCGGAGATGTCGGGCAGCGTTTCGGCGGCTGGTTCAGAATTTACTATTGACCTCCCCGTTTCTGTCAAACTGGTGCCCGCAGATGATTTCACAAGTTGCTCCGCGTGTCTTGAAGTGGGACGTGTCTCCTGGCCAGGCAGTCGCTGCATCGCTTTTGTTCCCGATAGGACGGGCTACGCTCGTGACTCTCTCAGAATTGTGCAGGGAGGCAATACCGCTGAGATTCCAGTCACGTTTACGGTTGTCGGTGACGTTGAGTTTGCAGTAGATCGCCTTGGCGTTCGGCTGTTTGCTCTTGGGCAGCTTGTCGAGCACGTTCGCCGTCTTGTGCACCCAGCAGCGCTGCTCTCCGGTGGAGGGAAAGACCTCGGCCAGCGCCTTCCAGAAGCCCAGCGCCTTCCAGAAGCCCAGCGCCCCGTCGCCGACCGCCAGCTTCGGAGCGACCGCGAGCCCGCGACGCTTCACGTCCAACAGCAGTTCTCGCCAGGACTGGGCGCTTTCGCGATGGCCGTCGGTCATGGCGATCAACTCCCTGGTCCCGTCTTTCGCGGCCCCCATCAGCACCAGCAGGCACTGCCGGTCTTCCTCGAGGCGGATGTTCGCGTGGATGCCGTCGGCCCAGACGTAGACGTATTCTTTGCTTTCCAGAGAACGGGAAGACCACTCTTGATACTCCTGTTCCCAGACGCTCTTGAGCAGAGGGCAACCTGGCATCGTCGATTCTTCCGTCCGTTCTTCCGTCCTCTAATCTTACAAGTTCAACAAATACTGCCCTTTTCATCTGTTGACAAAAGCGATAGGATTTGCCGTGCCCGGGTGATCGGATCGCCCGTGGTCCAGCCGTAGATCGCCTGCCTCTTGCCTTTTCGGGGTTTCTACCGTGGATTACGTCGCCCGTTCCGGGACATGGCGGCTTCCACGGATCGTGGAGCCGTAAGCGGCTCCCGAGGCCTCGCCCGCTTTCGCCGCCGAGTTCACTCGACGGTCCTCGCCCGGGTCACCGGGCGCAAGTGCCGTTTCTGGCGGTGTTTCCGCCATTCCGGCACAATCCGACGCTCGACTTCCGACCCGCTGACCGGCCGGTCGTCTGTCGGTCCTTCAACGGCCCTTTTTTCGCTCCGGACTTATGCTCAATCTCTCGAAGCACCGCAACATCGGTATCTCCGCCCACATCGACTCGGGCAAAACGACGCTCACCGAGCGCGTCCTGCGTTACGCGGGTCGCATCCACAAAATGGGTGAGGTCAAGGGGAGCGTCGGCGACCGCGGCGCGACCATGGATCACATGGAGCTCGAAAAGGAAAAGGGCATCACGATCACGTCGGCCGCCACGAGCGTCGGCTGGCAGGATCACACGATCAACATCATCGACACGCCGGGCCACGTCGACTTCACCGTCGAGGTTGAGCGATCCTTGCGCGTGCTCGACGGAGCGATCCTCGTGCTCTGCTCCGTCGGCGGCGTGCAAAGCCAGTCGCTGACCGTCGACCGGCAGATGAAGCGCTACAAGGTGCCGCGCCTCGCGTTCATCAACAAGTGCGACCGCACGGGCGCCAACCCGAAGAGCGTCGTCTCGCAGATGCGCGACAAGCTGCACGTCAACCCGGTGCCGATTCAGATCCCGATCGGCCTCGAAAGCCGCTACCAGGGCAGCATCGACCTGGTGAAGATGGAAGCGATCTACTTCGACGGCGACGAGGGCGACAAGGTCCGCCGCGAGCCGATTCCGGAGGAGTATCAAGCCGAAGCCGAAACGATGCGCATGGAGATGCTCGAAGCGCTGTCGTTGTACGACGACAGCCTGATGGAACTGCTCCTCGCCGAGGAGCAGGTGCCCGAGGAGAAGATCGCGCGCATCATCCGCGACGCTACGCTGTCGCACGAGATCGTGCCCGTGCTCGTCGGTTCGGCGTTCAAGAACAAGGGCGTGCAGCCCCTGATGGACGCGATCTGCGACTACCTGCCGTGCCCGACCGAGGTCGACAACTTCGCGATCAACAACGACGCCGTCGACGAGAACGGACACGCGACGAAGGTCAAGCTCGTCCCCGACGAGAAGCTGCCGGTGGTCTGCATGGCCTTCAAGACCGTCATGGAGCAGTTCGGCCAGCTCACGTACACCCGCGTGTATCAAGGCAAGATCGTCAAGGGCGAGACCTACATCAACACGCGCACCAGCCAGAAGGTTCGCTTCGGCCGCCTCGTGCGGATGCACGCGAACGATCGTGAAGACGTCGATTACGCAGGCCCCGGCGACATCATCGCCGTGGTGGGCGTCGATTGCGCGTCGGGCGACACCTTCTGCGGCGGCGATCTGAACTACTCGCTCGAAAGCATCTTCGTGGCCGAGCCGGTCATCACCCGCAGCATCGAGCCGATCAAGCGCGACGGTGCGGACAAGCTGGCGAAAGCCCTCGAACGCTTTCGTCGCGAAGACCCCACCTTCCGCGTGATGAGCGACGAAGAGACCGGTCAGACGCTCATCGCTGGCATGGGCCAGTTGCACCTGGAGATCTACGTCGAGCGCATCCGACGCGAGTACAAGGTCGATTGCATCGTGGGCGATCCGCGCGTCGCCTACCGCGAACGGCCGACGCGGCAGGTCGAGTTCGATTACAAGCACAAGAAGCAGACCGGCGGCTCGGGTCAGTACGCCCACGTCAAGGGCCGTCTGGAGCCGCTGCCGGAGGATTACGAGACGACCTACGAGTTCGTGAACGAAGTCACGCAGGGCCGCATTCCGAAGGAATACATCCCGGCGATCGACAAGGGCTTCCGCCGCGGCGTCGTCAAGGGTCCGCTCGGCGAGTACGAAGTCGTGGGCGTGCGGATGGTCATCAACGACGGCTCGTACCACGACGTCGACTCGTCGGAAATGGCGTTCAACATCTGCGGTTTCGACTGCATGCGTGAGACGCTCAAGAAGGCGAACGTCGCCCTTCAGGAGCCGATCATGAAGCTCGAAATCGAAACCCCGGAGGAGTACCAGGGACCGGTCGTCGGTCACATCTCTAGCAAGCGGGGCCTCATCAACAACTCGACCACCCGCATGGGTGTGACGGTCGTGGAAGCCGAAGTTCCGCTGTCGGAAATGTTCGACTACGCCAACGAACTGCGTTCGATGACGCAGGGCAAGGGCGGCTTCACGATGGAGTTCTCGAAGTACAAGCAGGTCCCGCAAAGCCTGCAAGGCGAAATCCTGACGGTCCGCAAGGCCCAGAAGGAAGAGAAGATGGCGATGGCGTGACGCCGTTGCGACGTTCTGCATGGCAAAAGCCCGCGGGTGCAAACCCGCGGGCTTTTTTTATCGATGTACGAACCCTAGCGAAGGGTTCGACGAGTGGGTCAGGCTCACCTGCTGCGAGGGCATCGGAGAGGTACACAGCAGGGGAAAACCGTTATGTCCCCCGCAGTCGGGTGCAGCGCATGGTTAGCCTCTTTATGCCGCTGACCGCGGCCGTGTGACAGAAAGGAACGGGGGCCGATATGCTGAGAGTGCGGCATCGGGCAGTGAAGGCCGACTCGCCAGTGGTGCGTTGTGCCCG
>JACCRE010000133.1 GCA_013813775.1 Planctomycetaceae bacterium | reverse complement strand
TCGGTTTGGTGCTTCTGGACGGAACGCGCCGACTACCGCTGAGCTAAAACCAGCATTTCATGGGTGAAATCGGTGCCGATGATGGCGACGTCGTCTCCAAGTCGTCGGCGGAACGCGAAGGCCAGGTCTCCGGTTCCGGTGCAAACGTCCAGGATGGGGCCGGCGGGAACGCTGACGGCCCGAGCGGTTCGCCACCGCCAGTAAACGTCGGTGCCGCCGGACAGAAAGTGATTCAGGAAGTCGTAGCGGCGCGCGATCTGCGCGAACATCGCACGCACGCGTTGACCGGACTTGTCGACAGCCATCACAGAGAATGAGAACGGATCGGATTGCGAAGCGACGTGCTAACCGTGCGGCAACCCCGAGCTTAACGCGTTTCGCAGGGATTTGCGCAGCCTTACGGTCCGCCGAGTTCCTCGCGGAGTTGATCGCGCTCCTTCTTCGTCGCGTCGAGGTCGAACATCAGGTATTTGATGTCGAGCCGCAGTTGGGCGAGGGCCTCTTGCACGAGCGACAGAATCCGGCGGCGGCGGCGTACGCCTTCGACCACTCGGTTGAACGCGGCTTCGAGGCCCGGCTGGTAGACCGGCGGCAACGACGCGATCTGCCGCGCGAGATCGATCAACTCGCGAGGCAGCTCGTCGTCACGCTCTGGTAACCGGGACGTCGAATCCATGTCGGGGCGCCGACTCATCCAAGAGGGTCTGAAGCACTTCCCAAGTCGCGATTGTTCGTTCGATCGCTACGCAAGGCGTTCTGCACGAAGGACGTTAAGCGAAACGTAGCTGGTCGGACGGCCTTCGAATCGGGCATCGCCATAAAGACGGGTTGGACTTGGCGTCTCCCGCCAAAAGACATACGTTCCAGCTTCTCATCGGCATTGGGCGGCGACGGACGGCAGCCCGGCGTCGAGTTTAACGGCAACTGACGGTAGGGCGGACCTGCCGAGCACGGCGGGCCGGCCTGTTTTTTCCTCCGGATGACGGTTAGGCCGATTACGTCGCGAGTGCGGCGTCGAACGGGATCGGCTGGCGAGGTCAAAGAGACATGTTGCAACGGCACGTGCTCTCGATGTCGATCGCCGCGATCGTGCTCGTCTCGGTCGCAACGGCCGGAGAGACCGTGCGTGAGGCCTTTGACGCCGGTGCTCCCTCCTGGCGAGTCGACTACGACGCGAAAACGCTTCGCCCGACGCGCCATCAGCGCCAGTCGGCGGTGTTTCGCGAGGGGCAGGGGGCCGAACTCTTTCAGAGCCAGGTTGGCGCCGGCGGCGTCGCCGCGAACTTCGTTCACAGCCTGAAACCGGCGATCGCGATCGAAGACCTGACGCTTTCCGTCTGGGTGCGGTCGAGCGAGGCCGGCCACCAGCTCCGCCTGCGACTCGTGTTTCCGGGTGAGACGGACCCCGAGAGCGGCCAGCCGCTCACGACGTTTCTCAACGGCGAAAAGTACGTTTCACCAAACGAATGGCAGCGACTCACCTGCAAAGCCACGTCGGCGGCGGTGCAGGACGCCGTTCGCAGAACGAGATATCGGCTGTCGAACGGAAGCATTCCGTCCGAAGGCCTGTATGTCGATCAGGCCGTCGTCTCCGCGACCTGCGGAGCGAAGGCTGGCGTGTTCGAGATCGTTTTCGACGATCTCACCTTCTCGCCCGTCATCGAGCCTCCGCGTCCGGGAGAATTACTCACGGCGAGCATCGATGTGCCGGCACCGAACCCGCCGGTGGAGTTCCGTCTCAATCGGTTGACGGTGGATGGCGAACCGTTCTTCCCCCGGATGGGAACGCTCTATTCCGATTCGGACGACGCGGTGCGTGTGCTCGCCGAAACCGGCGTGAACACCGGCTGGATCACCGACTATCGCCACGACGCCTTGCTGCAGAAGTTGCGAAACGCAGGATTGTGGGCGACGGCCATCCCACCGCGCGCTGAAAACGAGCAGACCGGCGAGATTCTCGATGCGCGAGAGGCCGGCATCCTGCCCTTCGGCCCCGAAACGCGGCCGATCCTGTTCTGGAATCTCGGGCCTCGCATTCCCGAGTACACCCTGGATCAGCTCATCAGCTGGGTCGGTCAGGTTCACGCCGCCGATGCGGCATTCGATCGTCCGACGCTCGCCGACGTGACGAGCGGAGAGTACGCCTTCAGCAATCACGTCGACATGCTCGCCGTGAGCCGCCATATCACGAACACGGCCATTCCGTACGAACATTATCGCGATTGGCTCAGAAGTCGTCGGTCGGAAGCCTTTCTGAATACGTTCTTCTGGACCTGGGTCCAAACCCAGCCCGACGCGAAAGCGGTGCTCACCCGTGACGCGGCCGGAAATCTGCCGTTGGTGCTGGAACCCGAGCAGATCCGCTTGCAGGTCTACGCGGCCCTTCAGGCGGGCTGCCGCGGTATCGGTTACTGGAACACGATTCCCTTCGAAGCCGACGGCGTCGGCACCGAAGAGCGCCGCCTGGCGATGGCGCGGCTCAATCTCGAACTGGAACTGCTCGAACCGCTGCTCGCGACGGGCGGGAAGCCGAATCAGCCCTTCTCGTTCAGCATCAAGCAAATCAAGCCCGGCTCCGATGGTCTGCGTGTGCGACCAAGCTATCACCAGATCACAATGACGGGGCCGGAGGCCGCCGAAACGCCGTTCGCGCCGTCGGAAAGACCGCCCGGCACCGCCGACGCTGTCGTGATCAAGACGGATCTCGGTCCGCTGCTGATCGGCGTCTGGTACGGCGAGGGCGCCCAGTTCTGCCCCGGACGGATGGCCGCGAACAATGTCAAGATCGTCGTTCCGGGCGTGGATCAAACGGCCGCCGCATGGCTGATTTCGCCGGCCGGCGTGCGACATCTCTCTGAACGCCGCGTGACGGGCGGCAGGGAGATCACGCTCGAACGCTTCGACCAGACGGTCGCCGTATTGTTCACGTCGGACACGGCCGTGAGTGAGCGATTGAAGAGAATCGCCTCGCGGATGACGCAGCCCGCCGCCGAGGTCACGCTCGAACTCGCGAAGGTGAAGCGGCAACGGGTCGCCGCGGTGCATCAGCAACTCGTGGCGATCGCACCGCCGTTGAACGACGGCGCTGACATGCTGCGCAGCGCGGACGACAAAATCGCCGCGGCGAAATCGGCCGCCGCGAACGGGAACTTCGCCCTCGCGCTGGAGACGGCCGACGAGGCCTTGCAGGCCCTGCGCATCCTGCAACGGGCGCACTGGGAGGATGCCGTTCGCCAATTCAAATCGCCGCTCGCCAGCCCGCACGCCGTCTGCTATTCGACGTTGCCCGATCATTACCGCCTGATCAACAAGGTCGGCCGCAGCATCATGAATCCCTCGCAGGAGGCGAACCTGCTTCCGTCGGGATCGTTCGAAGACGAGGCCTCGATCTTCGAAGAGTGGATGTTGACCGCCACCGAGTCGCCTCGAGTCTTCGCCGGCGGGGCCTTGCTCGGCAAAAGCCCGCAGCAGGGCCGGTATGGTTTGCAGCTCGTCGTTCGACGCCGAGACACCTTGCCGATTGATATCGCCGGCAGTTCCGCGACGTTGCTCAGCCCGTCGATGCCCGTCACGGCCGGTCAGGTGCTGCATGTCAGCGGCTGGGTGCGTGTCGTGCGACCGCTCGCCGACGACGCCGACGGCGCGACGCTGCACGACAATCTGCTCGGTCCTTCCGCCGGATTGCGCTGGACGCGGACCAAAGGCTGGGAACGGTTCGAGATGCTGCGCGAGGTCCCCGAAGACGGCGATTTCGAACTCACGCTCGCCCTGCACGGCGAAGGCGAAGTGCACTTCGACGACATCCGCGTGATCCCGCACGAACCCCGCCTTTCGGTCGCCGAGCAGCCGCGACGCAACGGCGTTCGCTGATCGCACACGTCGCGATCGTTGCCCGATCCTTGAACCGTCGCGGCGGGCGTGGTATCACGTTGCCGCTTCCCCTCACCGGCCTTCCGGCTGATGGTCCGCGCGGCCCGCAGCCGCTTTTTGCAGTCATTTCATTCTCGGAAAGACTCCCATGCCGATCGCCACGCCCGCTCAATATGCGGCGATGCTCGACTCAGCCCAGAAGGGCGACTACACCTATCCCGGCGTGAACTGCACAACCCTCGTGTCGATCAACGCGGCGCTCAAGGCGTTCAGCGACAGAAAGTCCGACGGCATCATTCAGTTCTCGACCGGCGCCGGCGATTTCGCCAGCGGCTTGAACGTCAAGGACAAGGTTCACGGCACGATCGTGCTCGCCGAAGCCACGCATCGCCTCGCCGAGAAGCACAACGTGCTGATCGCCTTGCACACCGACCACTGCCCGCCGAAGAACGTCGATGACTTCCTGAAGCCGCTCATCGCCGAGACCGCGAAGCGTCGCAAGGAAGGTCGCGGCAATCTGTTCCAGTCGCACATGCTCGACGCGAGCAACCTGCCGCTCGACGAGAACATGAAGCTCTCGAAAGACCTGCTGAAGCTGTGCGCCGAGAATGAAATCATTCTCGAGGTCGAAGCCGGCGTCGTCGGCGGCGAAGAAGAAGGCGCGGCCGGCGCCGAGATGGAGCACGTTCCCGACAGCAAGCTCTACACGACCCCCGAGGACATGCTCGCCGTTTACGACGCCTTGCATGGCCTCGGCCGGTACATGTTCGCCGCCACGTTCGGGAACGTGCACGGCCACTACAAGCCGGGATCGGTGAAGCTGCGGCCCGACATCCTCAAGAAAGGTCAGGAAGCGCTCATCGGCAGGCACGGCCAGCAGGCGAAGTTCGATCTCGTCTTCCACGGCGGCTCGGGCACTCCGCCCGAGCAGCTTCAGGAGACGCTCGCCTACGGCGTCGTGAAGATGAACATCGATACCGACACGCAATACGCGTTCACGCGCCCGATCGTCGAACACATGTTCAAGAATTACGACGGCGTGCTGATGGTCGACGGCGACGTGGGCAGCAAGAAGGCCTACGATCCCCGCTCGTACCTCAAGAAGGCCGAAGAAGGCATGGCGGCCCGCATGGCCCGCGCCTGCGACGACCTGCGATCGTCGGGCAAGTCGATCTTCGGCAAGGTGTGAGCGCCTGCGGCGAGAACGGGTGTCTGGCAGGACGGGAGAACGGAAGAATGATTCTTCCGTTCTCCCGTCCTGCATTCTTCCGTTCTGTGGTTCGTCGCTCTTGAACTGAGGTGTGCCACTGGCTCTGCCAGTGCCGCCGTCTCAACGCTTGCACTGGCAAAGCCAGTAGCACCGATCCGGCAGTCGAACCGCGAGGGTCCAGTAATTCACTGTCGCGTCGGCTTCTCGCCTGTCCGCAGCAGGCGGACGACGAGCAGGCGTTGAACGGGAACGCCGTCGACGGTCGTGCGGAAGAAGAGTTCCCCGGGAACGTCGCGCACGTCGGCCATCGACGTCACGACGGCGGCTTCGCCCTCGACGAGACGCAGTTCGAATTTCTGGTCGTAGAGCTTCTGCACGCTCTGTCCCGTTTCGAACTGCTTCCAGCCGGCGTCACCGGGCACCGGTCTCGTTTGAGACGCGCCGTGACGAATCTCGGGCATGAATTCGAAGGTCGCCCAGCCGTCCTGCTTCGAGGACGCCGTGACGCGAAAGACGCCCCGCACCTGCTCGAACGTCTTCGGCGTCGGCTTGCCGTCGACGGTGACGTTCAAACGATATGAGTCGATGTAGTCGCTGGTTTGCGCTTCGGTCTGACTGCCGGTGGGCAGAAGGAGCATCTGGCCGTGTCGTCGGCGTGCTTCGTCAGATATCTCGGCGTCGATGATCTCTTTGGCGTCTCCCAGCAGCTTCTGCAGCGCGTGCGGCGGGCTGGTGCTCGCGATGCCGACCCGAATGCCGTTGGAATTGAGCTTGCTGCGAACCGAATGATCGACGACGCCCATTTCGGCGAGCTCGTCCCACAGTTCCGAGCCGATCAGCGGGTCGCCGGCGGGCCGTTCGATCAGCACGTATTCGAGCCGTAGCGCGTCGGGAGCGACGGCCTCGATGGGCTTGAGCAGCGTCTGGCGATCTTCCGACGTGAGCCCGACCGACGACCATCCGCCCGTATCGAGCAGGGCGCAGCCGATGCCGCACGCGGACAACGTTGTCGCCGCGCCGATCGTGAACCAGCGGTGGTACCGCGGTCGAGGTGTGGTCACGAGGGAGAACGATCTTGGCGGCGAAACGCCAGGCGATCGAATTCTGAAGGGAGCAGTGGAGAGGAGCGAATCGGCGATGTAGCCGCTGTCGGTCGAAGCTGTCAAGATCGATGCGGTGCCACACCCATGTTGCCGCCCTGCGCAGGGCCGGCTACGATCGGCCCGCAGTGGCGAATTGCGTATGCGACGGAGCGTGCGATGGAATTCCGTGTGGGACTTGGCCAGGACTGCCATCGGCTCGCCACAGGCCGACGGCTGATTCTGGGCGGCGTCGCCGTCGAATACGATCGCGGCCTCGACGGGCACAGCGACGCCGATGTGCTGCTGCATGCCGTGACCGATGCGGTGCTGGGAGCAGCGGGGCTTGGCGACATCGGCGAGCTTTTTCCAGACACCGATCCACAACATCGCGATGCGGACTCGGCCGAACTGCTGAAAGTTGCGCTGCATACGGTCCGTGAACAGGGCTGGAACGTCGTGAATCTCGACTGCACGGTCGCCGCCGAAAGGCCGAAGCTCTCGCCGTACAAGCCGGCGATCCGACGCCGCCTCGCGGAGCTGCTGGGGATCGACGCCGAGGCCGTGAACGTCAAGGCGAAGACCGGTGAACGGGTCGGTCCCGTCGGACGTGAAGAGGCGATGACCGCCGAAGCGATCGTGTTGCTGCAACGGAAGGATTCGCGATGAGCGACGAACGCCCTGTGCTGGGCATCGATCCGGGGTTGAACCGCACAGGTTACGCCGTCGTGGTCCGCAACGGCCGGGCCGCCCGGCTGATCGAGGGCGGCGTCGTGCGCACCGATCGCGAGAGGTCGCTTTCCGATCGGCTGTGCGACATCGCCCAAGGCCTGCGCGAGGTGATCGCCGAGCATCAGCCGCGCCTCGTCGCGGTCGAACAGGCCTTCGCTCAGGGCCGGAACCTTCGCTCGAGCATGATGATCGCTCATGTGCGGGGAGCGATTCTGCTCGTCGCCGCCGAGAACCAACTGCCGGTCATCCACATGAGCGCGACCGAGGTGAAGCGGTTGCTGACCGGCTTCGGACGAGCGTCGAAAGAACAGATCCAAGCGGCGATCCGCGCTGAATTTCAGTTGACCCAGGTGCTGGAGCCGAACGACGTGGCCGACGCGTCCGCGGTCGCGCTGTCGGTGCTGTATCGGGTCAAGTTCGCGGCTTGAAATCCTGGTGATCGCGGTTGCGGTAAGAATAGGAACCGCCAAGACGCCAAGGCCGCCAAGAGTTTTGAACCATCGCTGAATGCCAACTTGGCGAC
>JACCRE010000062.1 GCA_013813775.1 Planctomycetaceae bacterium | reverse complement strand
CCTCACGGACCGCAACTGGTACATACGGGACGATCGGCAAGGGTTTCGCGTCGGGGTTCAGATGCAGGGCCGGCGCACCAAAATCTGCGAGAAACTGGCGATTTCCCGATGAAAGTGACGTTCGACGTGAGTCCCCAAAGTCGGTCGCACGCGACGGCAAGGCGCGACTTGCTGTAAACGGCTTGGGTTTCAAGGGGTTTCGTCGATTTTTTGATGCGCCGGCCCTGGTCGGACACCCCCTTGGGGGCGAGCCGAACGACACATCACGCACTGTGCGTGACAAGCCGCCGTCGCGTGAGGTGGACGTCCGCCGCCGGAGGATACGGCTCTAGCCCGTAAAGGCCCCGGGTTTGGTCATCTGCTCTCGACGCCATGGACCGACGCAAGGCCGGCTACCACGCCGCACAGACTCATCCGGGCCAGCATGATCCGCGAGAGGCATGCATCGCGTCTCACAACCCGAACAGATCCACCCTCGCCCAGGTAGAGAAGGGTGGGAAGAGCAATCGGGGTGATTTTCGCTTCGATTGTTGTTTTGTATCTAAATGCCGTTTCGGCAGGCCGAGTAGGGTGGGCTGCGCCCACCAAGGGAGTCGTGAGGACGCACCGAACGTCTTTTCTTTTCTGTGCTTGCTGGTGGGCACAGCCCACCCTACTGGACTAAATGCGGGAGGGGGCGAGTGGGGGACGGGGAGAGGGGGAGAAAAGCTCTCAACCTTCGACCCTCAACCCCGGCGGATGGCACGCCCGGACGGAACGGCACCGAAGGGCGTGGCGTGTTCAGAGGGATCGCCGCACGCCGCTCGACCACGCCCTTCCTCCGTCAGGGCGTGCCAACCGACCCGTCCGCTTCGATTCCTGTTTTGTATCGAAATGCGGCTTCGAGTGGCCGGGACTGGACCGAGGGAAGCCCCGGCGTTCGTGCATGTGCGACCAAGCCTTCGGCCAGACATGCGACCGGGGCTTCGGACATGCGTCGTCCAGCCCCGGCCACCCGCCGAGTTGCCTAGCGAGACTCGCCCGCGCAGTGTTAGGCTCGCCGCCTCAACCTCTTCAGGAAACCGTTCCCAATGAATTCAGCTGAGCGCCAACTCGAAGGGCACCGGATCGACAAGCTTCGAGAGCTGAAGTACGAGCACCGCGCCGACATCCGCGACCGCGTCGCGCTCGAGGCCAACTTCCGCCAGCACTTCCAGGCGCTCAACCGCGTCACCCTGACGGATGCGGAGTTCACCCTGCTGCTCGACGAGATCGTCACGCCAGACGTCTACACCGCCAGCCAGACCATCCGTGGCACCAACGCCTTCACCCGCGAAGACGGCACGCCGCTTGAAGACCTTCGAAGTCGTCAGGCAGCTCCGCGTCAACACGGACAACAGCCACCACCGCTTCGACGTCCTCCTGCTGATCAGTAGCATGTTCAGCCTGTAGCCGTCGGTTAGCATCAGCGGCCCTTAACGGGTCAGAAATGGCGAATAGCCACGGGACTCTAGGATCGTGCTTATGGAGACAACGCCAGATACTATCAAACGGCTCGTCGACCGTTTTCACCAGCAATCTGATAGGATTCGCTCAGCAGATTACAACGAAACGCTCATCCGCATCGACTTCATCAACCCTCTCATGAAGTCGCTCGGCTGGGACATCGACAACTCCGCCGGTTACGCTGAGCAGTACCGCGAAGTCGTCCATGAAGATCGCGTCAAGGTCGCCGGCCAGACCAAGGCGCCTGACTACTCTTTCCGCATAGGCGGCACGCGCAAGTTCTTCGTTGAGGCAAAAAAGCCGGCTGTCGACATTAAGAACAACTGGGAACCGGCGTACCAGATTCGCCGGTACGCGTGGAGCGCGAAGCTTGCGGCCAGCGTGCTGACTGACTTCGAAGAGTTCGCAGTCTACGACACGCGGATTCAGCCGAAACAGTTCGATAAGCCTTCCGTCGGCCGCCGCGAGTACCTTACATACGAAGAATACATCGCTCGCTGGGACTTTCTCTACGGTACCTTCTCCAAGGACGCTGTCCTTCGCGGCGAGTTTGACCGGTACGTCGAGTCGAAGAAGGGGCGAGGCGCTGCACCGGTCGATGACGTCTTTTTAGGCGAGATCGAAGAGTGGCGCAAGGCGTTGGCCATCAATCTCGCGCGACGGAACGAAGTGCTCGACGAAGCTTCGCTGAACTTTGCCGTCCAGCGGATCATTGACCGCATTCTTTTCCTGCGCATCGCCGAAGACCGAGGCACCGAAACCGAGGGCCAACTCCAGAGCCTGCTCAAGGGCGAAGGCGTCTACTCCCGCCTCGTCACGCTCTTCGACCGAGCGGACGAGCGCTACAATTCCGGCCTCTTCCACTTCTCGGAGGACAAAGGCCGTAACGAGACGCCCGACACGCTCACGCCTACGCTCAAGGTCGACGACAGGACACTCAAGGTCATCATCAACGGACTCTATTACCCCCAGAGCCCGTACGAGTTCACGATGGTGCCCGCTGAAATCCTTGGCAGCGTTTACGAACGGTTCCTCGGCAAGGTCATCACCCTCACCGGCGGCCACACCGCACGGATCGTCGAGAAGCCTGAGGTCCGCAAGGCCGGCGGCGTCTACTACACCCCGGCCTACATCGTCGAATACATCGTCCGGAACACCGTGGGAACGCTGCTCGATGGCAAGACGCCGAAAGACGCCGCGAAGATCAAGATCCTTGATCCCGCCTGCGGATCTGGATCGTTCCTCATTGGCGTCTACCAGTTCCTGCTCGACTGGTACCTAAAGCAGTACACCTCATCCGATCCGGCAGCGCTCGCGCAGCAGAAGAACGCTCCGATCCGCCCCGCAATCATCAAGCCGCCTCAATCGCCACTGGAAGAGCCGATCATCCCCGGCTGGGCGCTCACAATCGCAGAGCGCAAGCGCATCCTGCTCTCCCACCTCCACGGCGTCGACCTCGACGCGCAGGCCGTCGAGGTGACTAAGCTCAACCTGCTGCTCAAGTGCCTTGAAGGCGAAACGAGCCAGACGCTCGGTCGCCAAGGCCAGCTGTTCCGAGAACGCGCCCTGCCCGACTTGGGCAAGAACATCCTCTGCGGCAACAGCCTGATCGGAACCGACATCATCGGCACGGCGGCGTGGGAACAGATGCCGCAGCCGGAACGAGACCGCATGAACCCGTTCGACTACGAGAGCGCGTTCACGAAGATCTGCGGAAAAGGGAGGAGCGGAGGTTTTAATGTGGTCATCGGGAACCCACCGTATGGGTACATGTTGACGGAGGCGGAACAGGCATACTTCCGCGAAACCTACAGCCACCAAGACTACCAGCTAGACAACTATCAACTGTTCATCGAGCGTTGCCTGTCAAGATACCTTACTTCGCAAGGGTTATTGGGGGATGATCATCCCAAACCCATGGCTTACGAACATCACGCAGAAATCGTTGCGGCGGTACGTCATCCGGGAGTGTTCGTTGAAACAAGTGGTGCATTTCGAGTTCCCGGTCTTCCCAAAGGTTACCGTTGACACCGAGGTGGTGTTGCTTGAAAAGCCGCATCGGCGGGGAACGATTACCGAAGCGCTGTTCATCAGCGATCCAAGAGCTTTTAGACGGATCTTCTCGCCGCATACAACACGTCCAGGCGAAATGGCTCGCCGACGACGGCGCAGTCATCAATCTCTCCGTTGATGAACGCTCACAAGAACTGGTTCGCGCTATCCGGGAGCGTGCGCCCCAGTCCGTTGGCGACGTCGTCGCACTAAACGTTGGAATTAAGCCTTACCAAAAAGGGAAGGGAACGCCGCCACAGTCCGCGAAAGATGTCAAGGAGAGACCCTTCGACGCAGATACAAGGGTTGATAAGACGTACCGCTTTCTCCTACGAGGTCGCGATGTCAATCGGTATCGGATCGAGCCCACGGAGCAGCGATTCCTCAGCTATGGGCCGTGGCTTGCGGGACCGCGTCCCGCCGCCAACTTCGATGCTACCGAGAAGATCTATATGCGGCAGACGGGTGACAGCCTGATCGCTGCGATCGATGCTGAGCGTCGAATCGGAATGAATAATCTCCATGTGATCGTGCCGACAAACGATGAATGGTCGGCGCGTAAGCTCCTTCCGATTCTGAACAGTCGTCTCTTGAACTGGTTCTACCAGTCAATCAATCCGGAAAAGGGTGAGGCTTTCGCCGAGATAAAGCGGTCGCATATCGCGCAACTGCCGCTACCCGTGGTCGCCCCCCCCCAGGCGGCGCGTCTCGTCTCCCTCGTTGACAGGATGCTCGCCCTGCACACGCGGCTCTCGGTGGAGCAATTGCCGCAGCGGAGGGAGCAGATTCAGCGGGAGATCGACGCGACGGAGCGACAGATCGACGAACTCGTCTACCATCTTTACGGTCTGACCGACCAAGAAATCGCCATCGTCGAGGAGGCGATGGGGTGATATTCGTTCGTCAGTTCGAAACGAGAATGCGGCTTGGAGATTGGATTTATAAGTGTGGCATAGGCAGGAAATCGCATCACCGATTGTTCGTCGATGAAGCTGGTGACACGACGCTATGCGATCCCGCTCTCCCACCGATCAACGGTGTCTCACAGTTCTTTATGCTTGGAGCCGTGTACCTGCCTTACCCTGAGAGCTCGCATCAGCTGTTGTCAGCACTCCGCCGGCGACTCAAAGCTAATGCGTATCTCTCACCGATTCCGTCGATGAAACGCACCGAGGTCGCATTTCATGCATGTAAGGATGCCGACGAGATAAAGTATAAAGTGTTCCGCATGCTCCCACAGCTTAACGCGACGGTACAGATCGCTATTGATCGGAAAAGCGCGATGTACAACGAGTCGCTAGAGCTGGAAGCAAAATCCAGCGGGCGCCTCACGCCCAACGGCGGATGCCGGGTGGGCATGGGAGCGCGGAGTACGCTTCCGAATCCGCCGATCACGGGTGCCCGAGCAAGGCACCAGCCTTCCCGCTGTTCTGAAAGGCGAAGTTCCGCCACCAACACAGTCTTGAGCCACGACCCGATCGTGGCCGCTCAGTCTCCCTCTCCGAAACCGCTTCGTCCCCTGCCACCCGTCGCACACAACATCACCGCCGCAACGGCCGATAGCAGAAAGCCGCCGGCGTTCAACCGCTCCGACCACTCATGCAGCCGCTGGAACTCCGCATCGCGTGCGGCGCCGGGCGGGGTGAGGCTGGCGCGCAGGGGGCGGTAGACGAGGGCGTAGTCGGCCGCCATCGCGCTCGCCGCTGCAAGCAGCACGAGCGTCGCGATCAGGATCGTGCGGCGGCCGCGCGAGATCGCCGCACCCGTGACGATTCCGACCGTCAGCAGCACCGCTCCGGTGCCGTAGTACCAGGGGAAGCGGATCAGCGCGAGACGGTCGCGAATGGCAGTCTCGAAGGCCGGCTCGACCTGTTCCGTCACGCTCGTCAGCACGAACAGCAGCGCCGCTCCGACCCACATGGCGGAGGAGAGTCGCGCGAGGGTGAGGCAGAGACGGGGCACGGGCACCGGGGGATCGGGAGAGGCGGGAGATCGGGAGACGGGGCGAGTGGGGGAGGGGGAGAATGGAGAGGAAATGTTCAATGCTCGATCCCTTCACAAAATCAGCATCGCGTCGCCGTAGCTGAAGAAACGATATCGCTGCTCGATCGCTTCGGCATAGGCTTGGCGGATGAGTTCGGGCGTCGCGAAGGCCGAGACGAGGGCCAGCAGCGTCGAACGCGGCAGGTGAAAGTTCGTCAGCAGCGCATCGACGGTCTGAAACTTGTAGGGCGGTCGGATGAACAAATCCGTCTCGCCGCGAAACTCCGTGAGCGGCTCGTGGCGTGCCGCCGATTCCAGCACTCGCACGCTGGTGGTGCCGACGGCGACGATCCGGCCACCGACCGCCTTCGTCGCTGCGATCGCTGCCGCTGATTCCACTGACAACTCGCCCCATTCCGAATGCATGACGTGCTCGCTGAGACGATCCGCCGTCATGGGACGAAACGTGCCGATCCCGACATGCAGCGTGACAAACGACTTCTCGATGCCGCGCGCCTGGCAGCGTTCGAGCAGGGCATCGGTGAAGTGCAGGCCGGCCGTCGGCGCGGCGATCGAGCCGCGCGTCCTGGCGAAGACGGTTTGATAGCGCTCAATGTCGCTGCTTTGGGCGACGCCTCTGCGAATGTACGGTGGCAACGGCACTTCACCGAAGCGTTCGAGCAAATCGAACGCGGGGCGGTCGGAGTCGGGCCGGGCACGCCAGACGCCGCCGTCGCCTCGAGCGATCAACGTCAGCCGTAGTTTCTCGCTCGGGGGGGGGCCGATGAGCACGCTTTCGCCGTCTCCCAGTCTTCCGCGGGTTTGTCCGAGCAGTTCCCAATCGCCGCCGGGAAACGTGCGGAGAAACAGTCCTTCCCATTTGCCGCCGGTCGCTTCACGAACGCCTCGCAATCGGGCGGGCACGACGCGAGTGTCGTTGAGCACGAGCCGATCGCCGGGCGATAACAGTTCAGGAAGGTCGCGTATGTTTCCGTGCGCCAGCGTGCCCGTGTTACGATCGATCACGAGCAGTCGGGCATCTTCGCGATGCGTCGGCGGCTCGGCGGCGATCAATTCGGGCGGCAGGTCGTAGTCGTACGACGTGATGTCGTCGGGATCGAAAGTCACGAGGGTGCGGGCGGGCAAGGATGGTCGTAGGACCGGACAACCGGCGGTCGGGGCGCGAGTGAGCCATTCCAACGAATCCTGCGAGACTCCGCCAACGCCACGGCGATACCGCATCGCCTTCTGCATCACCGAACTCGACCCGGGCGGGGCCGAACGGCAACTCGTGCGTCTCGTGACGCATCTCGACCGTGAGCTTTTTGAGCCCGAAGTCGTGTGCCTGGCGGGTGAGGGCGAGCTCGTCGCGCCGCTGCGCGCCGCAGGCATTCCCGTCACCTGTCTCAATGCCGCGGGTCGATGGGATGTGCGGGTGACGTCTCGATTGATAAGGCACTTCTGTCGCACCCGCCCCGATCTTGTGCAGACGTTCCTGTTTCACGCGAACATCGCCGGTCGTATCGCGGCTCGCGCCGCCGGCGTGCCCCTCGTCGTCAGCGGGATACGAGTCGCTGAACGCAGGAAACGCTGGCATTTGTGGCTCGACCGCCTCACCGATCGCTTCGTCGATCGGCATGTGTGCGTCAGCCGGGATGTCGCGGATTTCTCACAGCGGGAAGGGCACTTGCCGGCGGACAAGCTGGTCGTGATTCCGAACGCTGTCGATGCCGACTTGATCGCAAACGCGAAACCGGCCGACCTGTCGGAGTTTGGATTGTCACCCGACGACCAGGTGATCGTGTTCGTGGGCCGACTCGCGGAGCAAAAAGATCCGTTGCGTTTGCTGGAGGCGTTCCGCGACGTCAGCAACGACTTTCCGGAAGCAAGGTTGCTGTTCGTGGGAACCGGCCCGCTGGAAGAACCACTCCGGCGACGGGCCGGCGAGCTTGACGGACGAGTCGCATTTGCCGGGCAGCGATCGGACGTTCCGGCGTTGTTGAAGGCCGCCGCCTGCCTGGCGCTGCCGTCGCGTTGGGAGGGAATGCCGAACGTGGTGCTGGAAGCGATGGCGGCCGGCACGCCAGTGGTCGCCACGAACGTCGAGGGCATCGGCGAACTTCTCCGGGACGGCACTTTGGGAACTGTTGTCCACACCGAGGCCTCGGAAGCGTTGGCGGAAGGGATCCGTCAGATTCTGTCGGATCCGGTGGCGGCTCAGGAAAAGTCGCGTTTGGCACAAACGCATGTGTTCAAACAACATATGGTGTCTGCGATCGTGTCCGACTACCACCGGCTCTACTGTGGGTGTTTGGGAAAGCTGGGAAACCCCGTCGCGATCCGGCCCGTCGCGATCCCGGCCAAGCGTCTCTAAAAAAAGCTCCAAAAACCTCAATCTCAACGGCGGTAACACCCTGCGTTTCCTGACACCCGCGCGGCAGCGCGCATGGCGTCCGGACTCTATTGACGCCTCCCCCGGGACTGGTAGAGTTGGATTCGCTCTGACGAGCGTGTCCACCCGCGAGGGGTGCCGCGCCCGCCGGGGCTTCTGAAGAAGTCTTGGTGCATAAAGTATTGATGCGTCTTGACTTCGGCTTCCGGTGCGTTCCGCGTTTGTGAAGCGTCGTCGGTGAATCTCTTCCTGCGTTAACAGCCCGTCGCGCTGCTTTGGCAGTGCTTCGGGAGAGGCGAAGTCCGCTGGCTGACCGGGCTTTGCGGATATGGTAGACAGGGCCGTCTACCACGATCATCGGCCTGGCCAATCCCAACACGGCCGGGCCGAAACGATTCGCTCTGCGTGGGCGTCAAGGAAGCCGCCCGGAGCGAATCGTTTTTTCGTTTCCGCAGGTCTGACGGGTCGATCGGTCGCCATCGAACGCCGCGCGCGAAGGTTCGCCTTCCGCAGCCCTTGGCCGGTTGGTACAAACCTCGCGCCCGGTTTTCTTGCGCTCCCTCGCCGAACGGTGCCACTGGCTCCGCCAGTGCGACACACGATCGGCGTGCCTTTCAAGACGCACTGGCAAAGCCAGTGGCATCCTATGATCAACCCATGACGTTTTTCACGTCGCCCCTTTCGCGACATGTCTAATCAGACGATGACTTTGCCAACAGCCCGAGCCGCGGATCGCTCGCGGCACCGACCCGTGCTGACGCGGGAGGTGCTGCGGTCGCTCGACCTGCGCCCCGGCCTCACGGTCGTGGACGGCACCGTCGGCGCCGCGGGGCATTCGTCGGCGATGCTCGAGCGCATCCGACCCGGCGGACACCTTATCGGTCTCGACCGCGATCCCATGATGTTGGCGTTCGCTGCGCAGGTCGTGTCCGGCGGCGATGTGCACCTCATCCAGAGCAGTTACGCCGATCTGCGTGAGGTGCTCGACCGGCTCGGGATGACGAGCGTCGATCGCGTGCTGCTCGATCTGGGTCTATCGTCGGACCAGCTCGCCGACCGCGAGCGTGGCTTCAGTTTCGACGCCGACGGGCCGCTGGACCTGCGGTTCGACGTTTCCACAGGCAGGCCCGCCACGGAATGGCTCGCGGCTGCGTCGGTCGATGATCTCGCTCGCATCTTTCGTGAGTACGGCGAGGAGCCGCACGCCGACCGCATCGCCGAGCGCATCGTCGCGACCCGCTCTCATGCGCCGATACGGACCGCGAAAGATCTGGCGGACGTCGTTGCCGAGGCCGTTCCCGAAAAGATGCGACGGGGCACAAGTCACTACGCCACGCGCGTCTTCCAGGCTTTGCGGATCGCCGTCAACGATGAACTCGGCCAACTCGAACGCCTGTTGAACGAAACACTGCCGGCGTGCCTTACGCCGGGCGGCCTGGCGGGAATCATCAGCTTCCATTCTCTCGAAGACCGCATGGTGAAGGCGGCGTTTCGCGATCGCGAACGCTGGGTCGAAGTGACCGCGAAGCCGATCGCACCCACGCCGTCGGAAGAACGCATCAACCCCCGGTCGCGAACCGCGAAGCTGCGCGTCGCAACCCGACGAGGGTGACGAACCATAAAGCCGGCTCCACGAGGGAGCCGCACCGAACGACCGATCAAGGAGGATCAGATGGCTCGCGAGACAAGAATCGGCATCGCGCTGATGGTGCTGCTCGTCGGCGTGTTCGGCTTCATGGTTTACAAGAAGTGGAACGGCCGGCAGCCGACCGCCGTCGCGGCTGCCGCCGAAGCGAATCCGGCGCCGGCGGAGGGTGATGAGCCGGCCGCCGCGGCGAAGTCAGCGGAGCCGGCCACTGAGACCGCGTCGTCGGAACCGACGATCGCGCAGCCCGATCCGTTCGCGACGACCGCTGCCGTGAAGACGGTGCCGATGCGGCAAGCCGAACCCGCGGCGGCATTCGCCGACGAAGCCTTTGTCCGCGAGTCGCAACCGGTCAATGTGGCGGCGACGCCCGGCAGGTCCGCGGTTCCGCCGAGTCAGGCCGAGCCGAGCACCGGTGAAACGGAGTCGGTGTTTGGAGAGACCAAAGCCTTACCCGCCGCCGCCGACCCGTTCGGCGACGCTTCGCTCGCGTCGACGCCGCCCGCCGACAATCCATTCACCGCACAGGCGGCGACAGCTCTCAAATCCGCTCCTGCGGAACCTCTGCCGAGCAAACCTGCCACGGCCGTGGTCTTGGACGACGTCGACGATCCGTTCGGCGACGCGACAACGACGACGGTGACGGCGGAAACGGACGCACCCGAGCTCGATGAGGAAACGTCGGCTGTCTCACCAGCCATGTCGCCCTTCCGCGGCACCACCAATGCTCGCAGCCCGTTTGGCGACGAAGCGGAGGCCGAACTCGTAGCCGACGCCCCGGCGATCGCCGAAAGCGATGCCGATCCCTTCGGTGATAGCCAGCAAGGCCGGCCCACTGCTGCAACCACGGGCGGGGCCCCCGAGCGTCTGTTCGGCGACGATGACGACGCCATTGACGACGCCACGCTACCCGTCGCCGGCAGCTTCGAGTCTCCCCTCGCCGAAGAACCGGCCTTCGGTGCCGCGAATGATCCCGAACTCGTGAACACTCGCGTGACACCGGTCGCACAAAGTGGTGCCGCCGGCCGCTCTGCTTACACAGTCGTCGCCGAGAACGACAGCTATTGGACGATCTCGAAGCGGGTTTATAAGACGCCGGTTTATTTCCATGCTCTCGCGAAGTTCAACGCGAGCCGCATCACCGATCCGAATCGGCTGAAGCCGGGGATGAAGGTGCTGACGCCCGATCCGCAGGAATTGTCGGCTCGCTTCCCGGATTTGGTGTCGCGGAGTGCGCAGGCGGAAGCGGAGAAGGCAGGGCTTTCGTGGGACGCCCAAGGAAACCCCATCTATCGAGTCGGCAAGGCCGATACGCTCACCGGCATCGCACAGGCTCACTTGGGACGAGCGTCCCGGTGGTTACAGATCTACGAATGGAACCGCAAAGTCGTGCCGGACCCGAAAACCCTCAAGCCCGGCACCCTGCTGCGACTTCCGCCCGATGCGAGCCGGGTTCGCCTCGTGCCGGAAGGCTGAACGAACCGAAGAGGCACGGAGACGAAGGTCTCGCATCTTCACGAACGTGTGTTCCGAGCCGCGACCGTCAGCGAGCGCTTCCGAGCCGTCTGGAGACGCTCCCTGATGGTCGCGGCTCTGTGCGATGGATCTCCGAAGCCTGAAACGGCGCGGTGGCGCCTGTGTGCATTCGATTTCAAGCCGCTGTTCTGCTCGCCGCCCTGACGGCGATCACGGGCAGCGCGATCGAAGGCTCGATTCTCGACCAACGGCGTGCGCTGAGCCGGCAGCATTACCGACTCGAGGTTCTCCGCGAGCGGGTCGCTCATTCCCGGCTGCGGGCCGAACGTCTCGGCAGTCCCGGACGGCTCATGCGGCCGCTGGAAGAAGGGCGGCTTGATGTCCGATCGCCGTCGGCCCGAACCGACGACTCGTTCCCGACCGGACCGCTGCTGAGATGGCGCGCGTTTCGAGGTGACCCATGAACGGCCCGCACCGCCTGCGGGTCGCCGTGACGCTGCTCGCCGTCGCCTTCGCGGCCCTCGCGGTCCGTCTGGTCCAACTCCAGGTCGTCGATCGCCAAGGCTTCGCCGACCGCGCGGCACGACAACGCTTGCACGTCGAAGCGCTGCCGGCCCGACCGGGCGAGATCGTCGATCGCAACGGACGGTTGCTGGCGGTCTCGGTGACGGCGCCCAGCCTGTACGTGGTCCCGAATGCGATCGACGACGCCGAAGGATTCGCCGCGCGGATTTCGGAAGCCATCGGCAGCGACGGTGAACGTCTCGCGGCGGACCTCAGGCGGAACCAGGACAAGAGCTTCCTCTGGGTGCGGCGGCGGCTGAGTGAGAGTCAGGCCGAGGCGATTCGATCGCTCGACCTGCCTCGTGGTACGTGGGGATTTCGCGATGAGTTCTTGAGGCACTATCCGCAAGGCGTCGTCGCGGCACATGTCCTTGGTCTCCGAGACGTCGACGGCATCGGTCGCGGCGGCGTCGAGCAGCGTTACGACGAGCTGTTGCGAGGACGAGCGGGAAAACGCGTCACCTTGCGCGACGCTCGCGGCCGTGTGGTCGACGTGCGTCACGAGCTGACGGAACTTCCCGCAGCCGGCCGCACCATCGTGCTCGCCATCGATGCGGTCGTCCAGCTCTTTGCCGAGCAGGAACTCGACGCGCTGATGGCGAAACATGCTCCGCAAGGAGCCTGCGTGGTCGTCATCGATGTCGAGTCGTCGGATCTGCTCGCTGTGGCGAGTCGGCCGACCTTCGACCCGAACGAGCCCTCTGTCGCCGTTCCCGACGCGTGGACGAACCGGGCGGTGACGGCCGTCTATGAGCCCGGTTCGACCTTCAAGCCGCTGGTCGTCGCGTGGGCGATCGACGCCGGGGTGTTGCGTGCCGACGAAATGATCGACTGCGAGCGCGGCGTGTATCGCGTCGGTCGCCGAATCCTGCACGATCATCACGGCTACGATCAGCTTTCGGTGACCGAGGTGCTTGTGAAATCGAGCAATATCGGCATGGCGAAGATCGGTGAACGACTCGGCGTCGCGGAACTGCATCGCTGCGTGACCGCCTTCGGATTCGGACGCCTTACCGGAACGTCGCTGCCGGGCGAAGAGGCGGGCGTCGTTCGACCCCTGCGACTCTGGAACGACTATTCGCTCGGCTCGGTGCCCATGGGGCACGAGATCGCCGTGACTCCCTTGCAGCTTATCGCCGCACATGCCGCGCTCGCCAATCGCGGTCGTCTCGTCAGTCCACGGCTCGTCTTGAAAGACGTCGATGCCGATTTCGTCGGCAGCGAGGCGACGAACATCGGCGACGATCGGCCTCCGCAGGTCAAATCTCAGGTGACGTCTCCCGAATCGTCGCAATGGGTCGTCGGCGAGGCCATGGCCGAGGTCGTGCGGCGCGGCACCGGCAAGGCGGCGAGTCTCAAAGAGTTCACGGTGTTCGGCAAGACGGGCACCGCCCAGAAGTTCGACGTCGAATCGGGCCGCTTCTCGCACGATCGGCACGTCGTTTCGTTCATCGCCGGCGCGCCCGCCCATCATCCGAAAGTGCTCGTGCTGGTGATGGCCGACGAGCCGACCGGCCCGGAACAGGCCGGCGGCACCGTCGCCGCCCCGACCGCCGCCGCGGTGCTGCGGCGAACGCTGCTCTATCTGGGCGTCCCGTACGACACCTCGTTGCCACTCGCGACTCGTTCCGATGGCATCGCACGCTGATCGCGCAAGCGATCGCCGGCACGTGATGTTTGCTGACGACCATTCTTGAGTCGATGCTCACCCATCGTCGGGTCTGCGGACTTGAAAAAGAGGAACCGCAAAGACGCCAAGACCGCCAAGGATGCGCGAAGCGGCATTTTCGGAATGTGTGGACATCGCGGTCGTGACGCTCTTGGAGGTCCACTCTCTTCCATTCCAGCGAGGATGGTTTCGAGCCTTCGGAGACCCTTGGCGTCCTTGGTGCCTTGGCGGTTCAACTTGGCTTCGCCGTCCCCTTCCGCTCCGACCCCACGCAGCCGCCTGACGCGGATCGGTTGCAAACCGCCGGCGTTTATCGTGTCATTCCGCCGTCCGTGTGCTTCCTGGAAGGTGCTGTTCATGGCGGAGCTGCCGAAAATCGAGGCCGTCGCGTTCGACTGCGACGGGCTGATGTTCAATACGGAGGAATCTTTCAACGTCGCGGGCCGCGAGTTGTTGCGACGGCGAGGGCACGAGCTGACGCCCGGCGTGTTGCGGCTGATGATGGGACGACGGGCCGTCGAAGCGTTCGAAGCGATGATCTCGCATCTGAACTTGACCGACCCGCCCGACGTGCTTCAGACCGAGTACGAACAACTCTTCCGCGAGGCACTCGAAGGCCGCCTGAAGATCATGCCCGGGCTGCTCGATCTGCTGGCCATGATCGAGCGACGCGGGCTGCCGAAGGCGGTCTGCACGTCGTCGGAACGGCCTTATCTTGAAAGAATTCTCGGGCGTTTCGATCTGACGACGCGATTCGAGGCGACGTTGACGGCTGAAGACGTCACTCACGGCAAGCCGCATCCCGAGATTTATCTGGCCGCCGCGGAACGGCTCGGCGTGCGTCCCGAGCGAATGCTGGTGCTGGAAGACAGCGAGAACGGCACGAAGGCCGCCGTCGCCGCAGGCGCCGTCGCCGTGAGCGTGCCGCACGAGCACAGCGCGTCTCAGGACTTCGCGTCGGCCTGGCTGATCGCCGACGGACTCGCCGATCCGCGAGTCACGGCGCTCGTCGAGGGAAAGGGTTCGTGCTTCGTCACAGCTTGATTTGTGGGTGCCACTGGCTCCGCCAGTGCCAATCTGGAACGTGAGTCCCGGGAAGCACTGGCAAAGCCAGTGGACCCAGCCCAATCTCTCAACAATGGCAAAACACGGGCGAAGCGTCACTGCGGGATCGCACACAGGCTTCGCCAGCGGCTAAACTTTGCCGTCAGGTCGTCGTTCATGATTTGGTTCGCGCGAGATGCTTGAAGATTCCTTTCAGCTCAACGAACGCGCCGCTCGCCTCGCAGAACGTTGTGAGAACGAAGCCCGACGGTTCAATCTCGCTCCGCATCGAGTGGCAGGCGCGACGGTGCTCGATTTCGGTGTCGAGGCCGCCGGCGGTCTGGCCGCGGGACGGGAATTGGCACGCATCTGCCTCTCCAATCTCGGCGACGTCCGCATCGAAGGCGGGCAGCTTGCCGGCAGGGTCTGGCCGCAGGTGACGGTTCAGACCGATCATCCGCTTCACGCCTGCCTGTTGTCGCAGTACGCAGGCTGGCAGATCGGGATCGGCAAGTTTTTCGCGCTGGGTTCCGGTCCAATGCGGGCCACGGCGGCGGTGGAACCGCTGTTTCAGGAGTTTGGTTATCGAGAGCCGTGCGACTTCAACGGCCGTTACGTGGGCGTGCTCGAATCGGGGAGGCTGCCGAACGACGAGGTCGTCAGTTGGATCGCCGACAAGCTCGCCGTCACGCCGTCTCAAATCACGCTTTGCGTCGCACGCACGGCCAGTCTCGCGGGAACGGTGCAGGTCGTCGCCCGGAGCGTGGAAACGGCGCTGCACAAGCTGCACGAATTGAAGTTCGACGTGCGGCGCATTCGCAGCGGCTTCGGTACGGCTCCGCTGCCTCCCGTCGCGGCCGATGATCTCACCGGCATCGGTCTGACGAACGACGCGATCCTGTACGGGGGCAGCGTGGCGCTGTGGGTGACGGGTGACGACGAATCGATCGGGGCGATCGGGCCGCAAGTGCCGTCGTCGGCGTCGGCGGCGCACGGCGAGCCGTTCCTGAAGGTCTTCGAGCAGGCGGGACGCGACTTCTACAAGATCGATCCCATGCTCTTCAGCCCGGCGGAGATCACCTTCTGCAATCTCACGACCGGCAAAGTGCAGCGATTCGGCGAACTCGCCGAGGATGTGCTGCGGCGATCGTTTGGAATCGAATTATGAGAGGCGGCTGGAATCCAGTCCCCCTCTCCCTCGGGAGAGGGGAAAGGGGTGAGGGGATGCCTTACCGCGTGAATCGTATGGTTTACAGCCTCAACAACGGCGTCGCGAGCAAAATGCAAGCGACGTAGGGCGTCAACCTCTTCCCTCACCCCCGACCCCTCTCCCCAGGGAGAGGGGTGTTTAGCTCCTAACTCATGACCGATCCTCAAGAACTGATCTCCGCCCTCGCACGTGAGATGCCGCCGGTGCTCCGGTGGGCGGGGGCCGTGGCGAAGCAACTGCGCGTCCACGACATCGCCGTCGGCGGAAAGAGCAGCGGCTTTTCCAATACCGACGCGCTTACGCTCGCCGATCTCTCGCTTCAGGAGCTCATCGTGGCGGCCTTGCGCGACAGCGATCCGCTGTTCCGCAAGTGCCGGCTTGAGGCCGAAGAGGCGAACGGCGATCTGTCGCGATTCTCAACCGATTCGCCATTCGTGATCGCGCTCGATCCGATCGACGGCACGAAGCAGTATCGCGACCGGTCGGGCGACGGCTGGAGCGTCATGCTGCATCTGCGAACGGCGACCGAGGTGCTGTACTCGCTCGTCTACGTTCCGTCGGCGGGGCCGGAGGGACGCTGGGTCGAAGTCTCGCCGAACCGAATCGCCGTGGGAGACGATGACCTGTCTCGCCCGGCCCGGGTGGTGCTCGATGGGCTGGAGACGAGGAACGAACCGGTTCAGAGCGGATCGGGTTTCATTTACATGATCGGCTTCGTCGGGCGGGAGCGAGAAAGCGTCGAGGCCGTCCGATCCGCCGGGATCAATGGCATCGACGCCGACGAGACTCCCGGCTGCCTCTACGATCTCATGGCGACAGGCGAGTTCGCCGGATCGCTGATCCATTCGCCGAACGTCTATGACTACCCGGTGTCGCTGCAGATCGCCCGGCAGCGCGGCGGAGATTCGGTGTCGGTGCGCACCGGGCGTGCGGTCGATTTCAACGACCTCTGGTTCGACGAACGCTCGAAGATGTGGCGTCTGCGGGGCATCGTCGCCACAGCGGCCGATCTCGACGTATTGAAGACGCTCTGCGACGTGCCCCGCGATTGGAACGAAGACCGTTACGCGGGAAGGAACTGACGCTTTGCAAGAACGGCGAACGGAAGAACGGCCCAGCGATCAAAGCCAGATCAACTGGCGCCACGGGTGGCAAGTGTGCGATGCAGAGACACGGGTGGCGCGGTGTGCAGAGACACGGGTGGCGCGGTGTGCAGGGACAGGGGTGGCGCTTGGAGGATGGATTCAGAGCATGGTATCGCGT
>JACCRE010000034.1 GCA_013813775.1 Planctomycetaceae bacterium | reverse complement strand
GGCACGGCGGTCTCAGGCTCGGCGAGACGCGTGAACGTATCGACCGGCAGCGAGGCCGACAGGCGCTCCCACTCGGCCAAGGGCACACGAACCCGCTCGCCGCGACGGAAGACCCGATCGCCGTCGGCGGTGACTTCGCGGAAGGGGCCGCGATAGACAACAAGCACAGCGCCATCGGTCTCGTCGGCGGGCGCGAACGCTTCCGCCATCGTCTCGCGCATTTCGGCGCCGCCCAGGCGGAAGCAGGGATTGGGGCCGAACTTCGTCAGGCGGATGTCCGCGAAACCGGATCGCTCCAACGAAGCGAGGAGATCGGTATCGATCGGGACTTCTTTGACGGCCGAAGCCGGCCCGGGCAGCGACGGCGCCTCGGCGAGAGAGCGGTCGGTCGTCAGCAGGTGCAGTGCAATGCGTCCGCCGGGGGCGAGCACCCGCTTCGTCTCCGCAAGAATCTCATCCCGACGGGCTTCGCCGTCGGGCGTGTTGAACGTGCCCCGCAGCCGAACCTCGGAGAGCGAACCGTCGGCGAACGGCAGCGATGCGGGGAAAGGCTCCGTCATGCGGTGCTCCCACGATTCGGAGGAAGGGGAGAGCGGCGAAGAGGGGGAGGGAGAGACGGTGTCTTGGCCGGTGAGTGTCTCGGGAGCTTGGCCAGCTCCGCGGTGGGTGATGTCGCCTTGCAGAACGTAGAACTCCCACAGCACTCCGTCGGGACTGTGCAGCCAGAACTTCGTCTGCTTCGCGTAACAGCATTCGACGCCTTCCTCGCGTTCGCTCCGCAGCCCGGCGAGCTCCAACCGCCGCTGCATCTCGACGAGCGCGGCCGTGTCCGCGAGTCTTAGTCCGACGTGGTTGAGAGAACCGCGGCCGGCGGGCGGCGTGGGCTCCAGCGAGAGCACCAGCGGCGGTTCCGCGACCTCGAACTTCGCATAATCCGCTCGATGCTTGGCCGGCGGCGTCCCGAAGACCTTCTCATAGAAGGAGACGCTACGACCGATGTCGGCGACGTTGAGCGAGAGATGAAACTTCATCAGTGATTCCTGCTGGAGTGCGAGAGCAAGGCGGGCGGAGGCAGACGTTCCGAGTCGAGCAAATGAGGCTTCGGCAGCGGAATCACCCACGCCGCCACCGCGAGCATTGCGAGGACCGCAGCCGAAGTCCACAGCGCCGGCGCATACGAGCCGGTCGCCTCTTTCGTCATGGCGAACGCGAGCGGGCCGACGGCTGACGCGAGCACCGTCAGCATCTGCGCCGCGGCCTGGATGCGACCGAGTTGCGTTCGCCCGTACAGCCGGCCCCACACGGTGAAGAAGACGACTGTGATGGCGCTGCCGGCGATCGCGCTCGTCGCGGTGTAGGTCACAAGGTCCGCGTAGGACCGCAGGCCCGTCAGGCCCGCGAGTGTGAGTCCCAGCAGCAGCAGAGCGGCCGCGGTGAGTGTTCCGAGAGGCACGCGGCTCGCCAGCCAGCCCGTGCCGAACTTCGCGGCCAGCCCGAAGGGCACTCCCAGACTCAGCATCTCGAAGTACGCCGTGCGTTCGAAACCGAGGTCGGCGAGGATGGATTCGTTAAACAACGCCACGCCCGCGGCGACGAGTCCGAAGACCGAGGTCGATAGCGCGAAGACCCAGAACGCCGGTGTGCGGAGCGCTTCCGCGAGCGTCATCGAAGAGCCGATGGGTGCTTCTTCATCGTGGGCGTCGCCGTCGACGGCGAGACCGCATGATTCGGGCGTGTCGCGGGTGAGCAGCCACGCGATCGGAACGGAAATCAGTAACGCGCCGCCGATCCCTGCCCAGAACAGCCGCCAGTCGGTTTCGGCGAAAGCTTGCCCTGCCTGATAGGTCGCCATGAAGCCGAGGGCGATCAGCACGGCGTACACTCCCATCGCCCAGCCGAGCCTTCGCCGGAACCACTTGCCGACGAGCGTGATGCTGACGACCGACAGAGCGCTCTGGCCGAGGCCGCGGGTGAGCGTCACGGCGACGAAGAATGCCACGGTTCCGCCCGCGAGACTCATCCCCAGTACGGCGACGGCAAGCAGCGCCAGCGTCACCGCCAGCACGAGTCGTGAACCGAGTCCGTCGGTCAATCGCCCGATTCCAAGGCAGAAGATCGCGCCGATCAACGTCGCCCACAGATTCAGATGACCGTAAGCAAGACGGTCGAGGCCGATCCGTGGGTCGGCGAGCACCCGCTCGGTGACCATTCCCAGCCCGTGCGTTCGCCCCGGCAGCGTCGCCACCATCGCGAAGGCGGCGACCGCGACCATCACCCAGCCGCGATAAAGACGCGGCCTAACGGCAGTCTCGGCGGGAGGAGAAACGGTCGCACCATTGGTTCAGTGGAAGTGCAAATCGGTGACACCACGGTCGCGGTATTTGCGACGCAAGTACGCGTGAAAGTCCAAGTAGTGTCGCTCCCGCTGGCCGCCGCCGTCAGAGAAGGCGTTGTAGCTCAGATAGAGTTGTCGCCGGGGGTTTGGCGAGCCGTTGGGAGCCGAACGGTGCGGAGTGAACCCGCCGAAGATCGCGATGTCGCCGGGCGCGAGTTCCAGCTTCACGCTTTTCGACACGTCAACGGCGTCGACGGGCAGTTCGTGGAACTGGCCGTCCTCCGGCGTCAGCGGACCGGCGAGATGATGGCCGGGAAAGACCTCGGTGCAGCCGTTCTCGGCGTCGGCGGCGTCGATCGGCACAAGCACGGTGACGAAGCTGCGGGGAAATCCGTCCCACGCGATGAAATCCTGATGCAACACATAGCCCTGCGCGCCCGGCGGCTTGAAGATGAGTTTGTCCTTGAACAAGCAGGCCGGCTCGCCGTAGAGATCGGCCAGCACGTCTAGAATTCGCACGTCGTGGGCGATCCGCTGACAGACAGGTGCAATGTCGATGACCGGGTCGAACGTCTCGAACAGCGACTCTCCCGACGCATGGTGCGACTGGAATCGGCAGCGCAAATTCTTCTTGTCGATCAATCCCCGATGCCGTTCAAGAAGTCCATCGGCTTCGACGGAGAGTTCGGCGGCCTCGGCTGGCGAAAAGACGGAACGCAGAATGAGAAAACCGTCTCGTCGGTATCGCTCGACCTGTTCGGCGGTGAGGCATTGCAGATTCATCGTTTCGAGCGTCACGCAAATGTTCTCCGTGGGGCCAATCGTCGTCGGCTCCCGCCCGTTCAGAAGTCGGCGACGACTTCGCCTCCGGACCGGGTGGAGATGTTCCACCAGATGCTCAGATCGACGGATTCGCTGACGAATCGCCCGCTTCCATCGGCGAGTAGCAGATTCACGCCTCCGGTGTGCTTGCTGCGCGCCGCATGCCAGCCGGCGCCCGTCGAGTTCGCGTCGGAGCCGATGCAGTCATGCTGTGGCGGATTCGGGGGATAGTGGTGGTTGTACGCCGTCGTGCGCAGCTCGCCGGCGGCCCACAGAAAGCCCTTGCGGTTCGTTTCGTTCCAGCGAGACGCCGCGGCGCAGGCCGATTCGGACACCGGCCCGAAAGGATACGCGTAGACACGGTCGGGGCCTTCGGCGGGCATCGGGCCGCTGAACCGTTCCGGCCCTTCGCCCAGCAGGCATTCCGACATCGCCGCGGTGTTGCTCAGGCCGTCGGTGATGCTGCCTGGGCGGATCCGCGACGCCGCGTAGAACATGCCGTCGGCGTCGTAAAATGATCCCATCGTGCCTGGGTCGTTCGCGTTGCGCGGATTACGGCTCACGCCGCCGATTCCGACGCACACGGCGTAATTGACCGGGCCGAGGTTCTGGACCTCGTAGTCCGAACTCACCGGCACCCCGAGATCGCTTGGACAGAGAAAGAGCGGCACGGTCGTCCCGGCGGCGAGTTTGTTCACGTCCGGGATCTTGTAACCGTAGGAGCCGGTCCCGCCTGATTCGTAGATGGGTCGCTTCGTGTCGGCGGAGTTGTAAATGTTTGTCTGTTCGAGGAACGGAGCGAGCATCGCATGCGCGCTCCAGACGTAATTGAATCCACCCGGATTCATGGATGCCGCCGGAAACACCAGGTGGGTGCTCTCGTAGTTGTGCAGCGCGAGGCCGAGTTGCTTGAGATTGTTTTTGCATTGCGTTCGCCTCGCCGCCTCGCGTGCCTGCTGCACGGCAGGCAGCAGCAGCGCGATCAACACCGCGATGATGGCGATGACGACCAGCAATTCGATCAGCGTGAAGCCGTTTCGCCGCGATGAGGATGTCATCACTCACTCCGAACACAGACATTCTGACGATCGTCAGAATGTTGCCGTGTCAACGGAAGGATTGCAAGCGAGTCGTCTCCAGCTTCGGCCTTCTGCCGCCATCACTGACGGCACCTACCGCCCGCCGATCTCCCGTAACCGCAGGTCCTTCAGTTCAAGACGGCCCTGTGGCGGGGGAGCGATCGAGACGTGGCCGGCGCCCGTCGCTTGATCGGCGTAATGGGCGGTCGAGGCGGCGTCACGTCGCCCATCGAAAAACACTTGGACGCGGTCCGCCGTGTGTTGGAGAGTGAGGTCGTGCCATTGGCCGTCGCCGTCGGTTTGTAGGAACTCGCCGCTGACGAGTTCGGAATCGCCATTTGGCCGTCGATGGCGGATCTTGAGCGAGGCACCGTCGAGCAAGCGATAGCGTGCCCGCAGTTCGAAGTAATGCAGCGGATTACCGTCCCACGCTAGAGGCTTCGATCCGGGCTGTGCCGCCGCGCCGACGATCGTTCCGTCCTTGACCGACCAGCTCGCTCCCGCCTGCCAGCCCGTCAGGTCTTCGCCGTTGAACAGGGGGCGGAAGCCCGGTTCGTTTGGCGGGGAGTGATCCTCGGCGAACGTGCGGATCTCTGAGGGCAGATGCTGCGCGAGTCGCGCCCGCACGTCGTCGTGGGACGCATCGCTGGCGAGGTTCGTCCACTCGTGCAGATCGGATTCGTGGTCGTAGAGTTCTTCCGCTCCGTCGCCGTAGCGGATGAACCGCCAGCGGTCGTCGCGGACGGCGGCGTGCTTGCCGGCCATCACGGTGACGGCGGCGGGATGGCCCGCGGCCTGCGGATTCTTGAGCAGCGGCACGAGGCTTGCGCCGTCGAGGCCATCGGGTTGAGGAATCTCGCAAAGGTCGCAGAGCGTCGGATAGAGATCGATGAGGCTCACGGCTCGATCGCAGCGTTTCGCCGAGGAGTCATCTGGCAACGAGACGATCAGCGGCACGCGGGTCGCTTCGTCCCACAGCGTGCTCTTGTGCCAGCGCTGTTTCTCGCCGAGATGCCAGCCGTGATCGCTCCACACGACGACGACCGTGTTCTTCGCGTGCGGCGAGGCATCGAGGGCGTCGAGGAGGCGGCCGACCATCGCGTCGGCGAAGGCGATGTTCGCGAGATACGCCCGCACGGCGTCTTCCCAGAGATTCTGCTTGAGCAACAGCGCATGGAGGTCGCCCGGTCCGCCGAGATAACGTTTCGCGATGTCGGGAACATCGTCGAGATCGTCTGAGAGGACTTCCGGGAGTTTGATCTCATTGAGCGGTGGTTGTTCGTCGAAGTACTTCCACGGGACATACCAGGGCGAGTGCGGCTTGTAGAGGCCGACGGCGAGGAAGAACGGCGTGTCGTGCGTTTGAGCGAGCTGCTGCATCGCCCACGAGACGGCGCGGCCGTCGGCGGTGGCGGCGGCGTCGGCAGCGATGGGGCCCCAATCCCAATGCCAGATCGCGAGGCCGTTGAAGTTCTGTCCGGGGCGGACGGCGTCTTCGAGCAACTGGCGATCCTTCCTCGGGAAGCGTTCGTCCCATGCCGAGAAGTCGTCGAAGCCCTGCAAGCCGCCGTGACCGCCGTTCGGGGAGGCCGATTCGCCTCCGTGGTTCGCATGGAAGAGCTTGCCGCAGCCGGCGGTGCGATAGCCGTGATCGTGGAACCAGCGCGGCAACGTCGAGTGGTCCTTCAGAAACGGCGAGTGATGCCAGTCCTGCTCGTTGCCATGCACGCCGGTGGACGAGGGCAGCCGGCCGGTCATCACGGCCGTCCGCGAAGGGTTGCACAGCGGAGCCGCGCAATGGGCGTTCGTGAAGAGCATGCCGCGCGCGGCGAGCCGATCGATGTTCGGCGTGCTGGCCTGCGGATGCCCGCCGAGACATCCGACCCAGTCGTTGAGGTCGTCGACGGCGATGAAGAGGACGTTCGGGCGGGCGTCGGCAGCGGCAAGATGGCCGGCCGAAATCACGGCGACGACCGACGCGAGCAGCAGCGAGCGAGGCATGATGAGGGCCTTTGGAAAGCGAGTCATCGTATCGGTCGGTGACGATGGGATGCCACTGGTGACTTGTGTGCGATCCAGAGATCCCCTTTCACACCTTCTCCAGATCCGGCTGCCGAAAGCACCTCGCTTATCGGCACGAGCGGCACACGCCGGTCGAGTAACGCCGGCCACCCTCAATCCTCCTCGACCTCCATGTCGAGTTGCCGCATCTTGCGGTACAGGTTGCTGCGGTGGAGGCCTAACAGCTTTGCGGCATCGCTCATGTTGCCTTTCACGCGCTTGACGGCGCGGGTGATGAAGTCGCGTTGGAACTCCTTCGTCGCGTCCATCAGGCCGAAGTCGAAGCTGGGTTCGTGGGCGTCGTCGCGTTCGGGGCTGAGGGTGAATTGCAAATCGTCCGGCTCGATGCGGTCGTTGGGGGTGAGGAACGCGAGGCGTTCCATCAGGTTCCTCAGCTCGCGGACGTTGCCGGGCCAGGCGTGGGCCTGCAAGCGGCGCTTCGCTTCGGATGACAAACTCAGACCGGGCCGGCGGGCCTGAACGCTGAAGTGCTTCAGGAAGTGCTCGGCGAGCGGGATGATGTCGTCGGGACGGTCGCGCATCGGCGGCAACGGCTGCGTGACGACGCTCAGGCGATAGTAGAGGTCTTCGCGAAACTTGTTCTGGCGGACCAAGTCGCGCAGGTTCGCGTTCGTCGCCGCGACGATGCGGACGTCGACCGGAATCGGTCGCGACCCGCCCACGCGGGTCACGACTTTTTGTTCGAGCACGCGCAGCAGCTTGGCCTGGCCGCTGCCGCTCATGTCGCCGATCTCGTCGAGGAACAGCGTGCCTCCGCTGGCGAGTTCGAACTTGCCCTGGCGGGCTTCGCGGGCGTCGGTGAAAGCGCCGGCCTCGTGGCCGAAGAGTTCCGATTCGAGCAGAGTTTCGGTGATCGCGGCGCAGTTGACCGCGATGAACGGCTTGCCCGACCGCGGGCCTTGAAAGTGCAGCGTCTGCGCGACGACTTCTTTTCCGGTCCCACTTTCGCCGAGCAGCAAGACCGGCAAATCCGTCGCGGCGAGCCGTTGCACGGTGGCCCGCAGCGCCTGCATCGCCGGGCTGTCGCCGATGAGCTGCACGCCTTGCGTCACGCGCTCGGCGAGTTGGTCGCGGCTGCGGACGAGGTCTTCCCGCTCGCGAGCGTTCTCCATCGCGAGCGCGGCCTGCACGCCGAGCAGCGAGAGGCTCTCTTCGTCGTCGGGTCCGAAGGTTCCCTCGTGCTTGTTGATCGCCTCAAACACGCCGACGATCTCGCCGCTGCCGCCGCGCAGCGGAACGGCGACGAGGTTTTTCGTGCGATAGCCCGTTTTCGCGTCCACCTGCTTGCCGAAACGCGGGTCGTGCGACGTGTCGTCGACGCGGGTCGGCTGGCCGGAGCGCAGCACGTCGCCGACGACGCCGACGTTGTCGGGGAAGCGCAGATCTTCGAGACCGACGGCCGGTCGCGCGACGACTTCTCGTCGGTCGCGGTTCCAGATGAAGATGCTCGCCCGGTCGGCCTCCAACAGGCGGCAGGCCTCCGCGGCGATGAGTTCCAGCAGCGGTTTCGTCTCGCGCGTGCGGGCGAACTGGCCGGCGACATCAAGAGTCGCCTTGAGCCGTTCGGTGCGAGCGGCCTGTGACGATCTCAGATCGAGGATCGCCAGTCCGTGACCGATGGCCCGGCCGACGGCGAGCAGATGAGGCATCGAGGTCGGGTCGACGGCCCGTCCGCACAGGATCAGAAAGGCGGCGCCCCCCTCTCCGAGGGGAGTGACGAGCGTGCCGACGCCCGCAGCGCCGCTCGCGGGCAAGTAGCCCGCCGCGTCGCGGTCCTGCGCTTCGCTGAGAACCGCATCGGGCACCGCATCGGCGGGCGATCGTCCCCATGAGGCGATCGTCGTCCATGCGGGAGTCCTCTGTCGCACCGCGCTCCATTGCGCCGCGAACTCGGTGGCGACTTCCGACAGCACGCTCGACAGAAACGCCTTTCGATCTTCGGCCGAGGTCGCGAGCTTGAGAATCCGATCGGCCAAACCGATCGGTCCCCCAACCGAGTCGCCGGGCGGAAAGGCCTCGCTCCAGCGGAGCCATGATCCTCCATGAATCGGCTTCATCTATGCCTCCGTCGTCAAATCGACGCCAAAACGTAAAAACACGCCAGTTGCTATCTCAAAAAGAGACGCGGCGGCTGGCTGCTCAGGTCGAAATGATATCAGCGAGGATCAAGTTCTGAAATATCGGACGCCTTTCGGTGCGTGTTCAACGGGCGTATGATGGCCTCGTCGATTGCTACAAAGCGTGGTCTCCGTTCATCTTCCGAGTGCCGCCGATGGTGCCGATTCACGTGTCTCTGACGGTTCGTAACCAATCCGACATCGAAGACGTGGCCCGCCTGCTGGCGACGCATTCTCGACTCTCTCGAAGCGAACCCGGCTGCCTGCGGTTCGAGCTGTACCAGTCGAATCTCGACCCGCACGCGTTCTTCATTCTGGAAGAATGGGAGTCACAGGCCGCGCTCGAAGTGCACCGCGAGGCGGACGCCTTCCAGACGATCTACGCCCCGCAGGTGCTTCCGCTGGTGGAACGCGCGGCTCATCCGGTGACGGTCGTCGAGGGCAGGTGAAACGCTCGATGTCGGCGATACACTGAACGGTGCCTTGAGGACGCTGCGATGCCGTCACCCTTCCCCGGAATGGATCCCTATCTCGAAGATCCAGCGATCCGGCCGGACTTCCATCACCAGTTCGCCGGCGAGATCAGCGCGATCCTCAATGGCATTCTGCCCGCGCGTTACTATGCCCAGACCGAGATGCGGACCGAGGTCGGCATCGTCGGAGACGATGGCTACGAGCGACGAATCATTCCCGACGTGACGATCCAGCGACGGCCTTCGTCAATGGCGCCGGCGGCAACTGCGGTGCTCGCCGAACCACGTCAGGAGCGATCGGCGTCGATTCTGTTCGGTGTTCCTGATGAACCACTGCGTCATCACAACGTCGAAATTCGCGACGCGGCTCGCGGTCACGCGCTGGTGACGCTTCTGGGGATCGTCAGCCCGTCGAATAAGCGACCTGGACCCGATCGGAAGGCGTATCTCGCGAAACAGCGAGAGGTGCTCGAAAGCGATGCGGGACTCGTTGAAATCGACCTGCTGGCGAGTGGCGAGACGGTCGTAGGCGTCCCCTCTTTGGTTGAACCGCTCGAACGCGCGAACGAGCGGAAGCGATATCTTGTCACGGTCAGCCGTGCCTGGAAACGTCATCCGGAGGCGGAGTACGAGGCCTTCTCGTTCGGTCTTGACGAGCCGTTGCCGTGCATTGGCATCCCGTTGAGGGAAGGCGAAACCGAGACGCTTCTTGATCTGCAGTATGCGTTCAATCACACCTACGATCGCGGCCCTTACCGCCGCGGCGCGGTGGACTACGACGATCCGCCCGAAGCACCGCTGACGGACGACGAACGGCAATGGGTGCGAGAACGGGTCGGCGCGGCGTTTCCAAGCCGTCAGGAGAATCCTTCGTGAAGCTCGGTCTCTACGGCGGAACCTTCGACCCCGTGCATTTCGGGCACCTGCTGCTCGCCGAGCGATGTCGCGAAGAGTTGGAGCTCGACGAAGTCCGGTTCATCCCGGCGGGCGATCCGCCGCATAAGGATCGCGATGATCTCTCCTCCGGAATCGCACGGGCGGAAATGCTCGAGTTCGCCACGGCGGGGAATCCGCGGCTCGTCGTCGATCGGCGAGAGCTGAAACGGCCCGGGCGGAGCTTCACGGTCGAAACGCTCACCGAAGTGCGGCACGAGTTTCCCGTCGCCGAACTCTATTTTCTGATGGGGGCCGACAGCCTCGCCGACCTGCCCCAGTGGCGCGAACCGGAACGCATCTCGCAAATGGCCCGCATCGTCGCGGTCAACCGAGGCGACCGGCCGCTGCCGGATGTCGCGACGCTGAACCTGACATTGGGGGAAGCGATCGCGTCTCGCGTGACATTCGTCAGCATGCCGGGGATCGATCTGTCGTCGACCGAGCTGCGCGGCCGCGTCGCCGCGGGAAAGGGCTTGCGCTACACGATGCCCCCTGCCGTCGAGGCATATATCCGCGATAGGATGCTGTATCAAGAAGTGAGAAGTGAGAAGTGAGAAGTGAGAAGTGAGAAGTGAGAAGTGAGAAGTGAGAAGTGAGAAGTGAGAAGTGAGAAGTGAGAAGTGAGAAGTGAGAAGTGAGAAGTGAGAAG
>JACCRE010000349.1 GCA_013813775.1 Planctomycetaceae bacterium | reverse complement strand
CCGCCGGCTCGCAGGCCGGCGGCTTCGATGCTTTGATCCTCGCGGTGCCGGCATATCGTGCGGCAAGCTTGCTCGCCCAAGAGGACGAACCACTCGCGAACGACCTGCGCAAGATCCCCTACGCGTCGAGCGCGGTGATCGTGACAGGGCATCGGCTGGAAGACGTCGCACATCCGCTCAATGCCTTCGGACTCGTGGTGCCGACGATCGAGCGGAGCGACGTGCTCGCCGTCTCATTCGCGTCGCGCAAATTCCCGAATCGCGCTCCGGAAGGCCGCGTGCTGCTGCGAACGTTCGTCGGCGGAGCGATGCGGCCGGAGATGCTCAAGAAAAGCGACGAGGAGCTCATTGCACTTGCTCGCACTGAACTCGCGTCGTTGCTCGGCGTGAGCGGATCGCCGGACGTCGCCATTGTGTCGCGCTACGAGAACGCGATGCCGCAATACCATCTCGGGCACCTCGATCTCGTGCGTCGCATCGAAGCAGCGACCTCGAAGCACGTCGGCCTCGAACTCACCGGCTCGGCCTATCGCGGAGTGGGCATCCCCGACGTCGTCGCCGACGCCGATCGTGCCGCGGAAGCCGTCTTTTCCCAATTGATGCAGAATTAGATTCAGCACGTTCCTCCGTGCTCAGCGTCGAGTTGCGGTGACGAGCCGTTTTCGTGTTGCGATCGGCTTGCCATCCAACGTATTATCTCGACACGGATAGCCGGAAATACAGTGTCACGGAGGAGTCGCGATGTCATCGGCTTTGAGCGAATGCGTTACGATCGCGTCGAATGCCAGTAGTCTTGCATTCGCAGTTGGCCAGATCGCTGAGAGAGTGCTGATAGATAGAAGTTGCGAACTCGCAGCCCGATCAGGCTCGACCATCGCCACGGACGAAGATGTGCGAACGTGCTTTGATTCGGCGTTTCTCGACGACCTATTCGACGCGGTGAGACAAACCTGGCAAGGGACCGAAGCAGGCGATGAATCCTCCAAATGCTCTCGGGAAGCCGCTTAATCGTAAAGCGACGAGAGAGCTTGAGGCAGCGCTTGCGGACGCTCGCAAAGTTACTCCTTGTTCATGCGAACGCGGCATCCGTCGGCGATACGATCACCGACGATGATGTCAGGCTTGCGTGGAAGCGGTTGGAGTGGCCGGCAAGAACTGATCTCGGTCTGGCAGACGCACAAGGTGTCGTCTCGCAGGCTTTGCATGAGAATCGGATCATCGAATGGGTCTCCTACGGAATGGCGATCGTCCTGTTTCTATGCGGGTTGGGCCTGCTCTGCTTCGGCGTCGTCCGCGATGACAAAGCCACCCGCGTCGGTGCATTTTTCGCCGGAACCGTCATCGAACTCTTGATCCTGATTCCTTTCCGATTCGCGATCAATTCACGCCGACATAACATCGCCTTGCGAATGATGGGCGTGATTCTTCACAGGATCGAAGACCCGAAGGCGATGGCTCCGCTCTTGAAGGAAACATTTCTCGCCGTCGTCCTCGACAGGCCGAACTTCAAGTCCGGGAAATAGCGGATGCGCGCCTTTCTTCAGCGGCTCGACGATTCGCTGTTTTCGCCGCCGCATCGATTCGAGACGATCCTTGGTCTCGTGTTCGCCCGACTGGAGCCTTCGGAGGTTGTCTCATCCGCCGGCGAAGTCGATCGGATCGCTGCCTCTACGTCTGAGCACCACACGCAGGCTCCCATTTGGGGAGCAACGACAACTCAAGAAGAGAACTCGCGAAGGCCTGGCCCGGATAAGGACAGTTGTTAAGCCTGTGGTACTTACAATCGAATCGCATCATCTCGCATACTCGACCGTCCTCGTCTCCCGCAGCACAGTGACCTTGATCTCGCCGGGATAGGTGAGCGTCTTCTCGATCGCCTGGGCGATCTCGCGGCAGAGCTTGCTCGCCTCGCGGTCGTTGACCTCGCGGGCGTCGACGATCACGCGCACCTCGCGACCGGCCTGCACGGCGTAAGCCTGCGCGACGCCGGGGAAGCCGCAGGCGAGCGCTTCGAGCTCTTCGAGGCGTCGAATGTATTTTTCAAGCGTCTCCCGCCGGGCACCGGGGCGGCTGGCTGAGATCGCGTCGGCGGCGGCGACGAGCACCGTGTAGATGTGCTCAGGACGGATGTCGTCGTGATGGCCGCGGGCCGCGTGCACGACCTCTTCGCCTTCGCCGTACCGCTTGAGCAACTCGGCACCGACGGTGGGGTGACCGCCTTCCATCTCATGATCGGCGGCCTTGCCGATGTCGTGCAGGAAGCCGCAGCGTCGGCCTAAGTCGCCATCCAGCCCAAGCTGCTCGGCGAGCATGCCGGTGAGGTGCGCCACTTCGATCGAGTGCCGCCTGACGTTCTGGCTGTAGCTCGTGCGGAATTGCAGCCGGCCCATCAGGTCGAGCAGCTTCTCGTGCAGGTTCGGGATTCCCGCTTCCTGAGCGGCTTCCTGGCCGAGCTGGCGAATGTGGGCGTCCATCTCCTTTTGCGTCTCGGCGACGATCTCATCGATGCGGCTGGGATGGATGCGACCGTCTTCGATGAGCTTGCCGAGGGCGAGCTTCGCCGTCTCGCGACGAACGCTGTCGAAGGCCGACACGACCACGACTCCGGGCGTGTCGTCAACGATGACGTCGACACCCGTCGCCTTCTCGAAGGCGCGGATGTTCCGCCCTTCCCGGCCGATGATGCGGCCCTTCATTTCATCGCTGGGAATGTCGACGGTGCTCACCGTCGTTTCGGAGGTGTGCGCCGCGGCGTAACGCTGCACGGCCATGCCGATGACTTCGCGAGCCTGCCGATCGGTCTCTTCTTTGAGCCGTTGCTGATGTTGCAGGATCAAGCCGCCGGTCTCGTTGCGGAGTTGCTTGTCGAGCCGGTCGAGCAGCATCTCGGTCGCGCGCTCCTTGCTCAACTCGCCGATCTTGTAGAGCTGCTCTTGCTCCTCCTTCAGCAATCGCGTGAGTTCCTTCTCTTTGTTTTCGACGCTCTTGCCGCGCTCGGCGAGCTTGGCCTGCGTCGTTTCGAGCATGCGTTCCTTCTTGAGGTACGCTTCCTGAGTCTCATCGACCATCGCCTCGCGTTTTTCGAGACGCCGCTCCTGCTGGCGGAGCTCGTCGCGCTGAACATCGAGTTCGCGTTCGAGCGTTTCACGCCTTTTGAGCAGCTCCTCTTTCGCTTCGAGTTCTTTGGAGCGGAGGATGTTCTGCCCGTCGCGCTCGGCCTGTGCGATGATTTCGTCGCGCTGCTTGTAGGATGCCCCCAAGCGAAGACGATCGAAGAAAAAGCCGATCGCGACTCCGATCAGGAGTCCGATCAGGCCTGTGATGAAAGGTTCCATGACCCAGCTATCCTCGGCAGCGGTAATTCGGAGGTGTGTGTTCCGGTACTGCCGAAGTGCGGGCGAGACCGCCATGAAAGCGGCCCGCAGGGAAGCCCTCGACGCGCGGAACGTTCCGTCGCATCGAACCCCGAAAGAGAGAATCGACGACAGGCGGGTCAGCCGGACCGAACGCGACGAGACCGGCGCCGTCGAGCGCCGGGCGTGCCGCGACCGCCGGGACCATGCCGCGACGGTTCGGGCCGGGCATGTGCCCGGCCGCAAGAGTTCTCCCGTGTGGTCGCAAACGCGAACGCCCCATGTCGGGGCTGCGCGGGCCGCCTCGTGGCCTCGGCTTCGCCGGAATCGGTCGAGATATAAGGCCACAGGGCCCACACCACGGCCGCACCGCAGGCGAACGTCAGAAGCAACAAAGCCGGCAGGACCACAAAGGCATGCATTTCGGTTATCCGGCAGAAACGCTCGTGGTACAACTCGGACATGCGTCGATGCGGCTTGCGCTTCACCGTCGCACGCTCTTCCGGGCGGCGTTCGCCCGCAAGTCTTCGGCCGGTGGTACCGGCGAAGGGACGCACCAGGCGCGACTTTCCGTGCCCGATACGGTTGCTCATCGTACCACCCCTGCATCAGGGGTCAACGGAGTCGGGACTCCGGCAGTTCCACCATGCGATTACTTCCTGACAAGTTCGGGTGGGGTGCCACTGGCTTTGCCAGTGCTTCTCGAAAACGTCATCCGAAGTCGGCACTGGCGGAGCCAGCGGCACCCGAAGATCAAGCTGTGTCGTCACACTCGACACGCAGCGCCGTCACGTCTGTCCGGGCACGCACATGAGTTCGAACACGCTCAGCCGTCGCATTCAGCTCGCGTTCGATCGAGCAGGAGTGACGCGACGCATCGTCCTCGCCGTTTCGGGCGGCGCTGACAGTATGGCGCTGCTCCGCGGCACGCTCGAGATCGCGGAGCTGAACGTGTCGCTGGTGGTGGCTCACTTCAATCACCGATTGCGAAGCGAATCGGCGGACGACGCTCGCCGGGTGGCCGAGCAGTGCACCGCGCTCGGCGTGGAATGCGTCACGGGTGTCGCCGATGTCGCTTCGATTGCGTCGGCGACCGGCCGGGGCATCGAAGAAGTCGCCCGGCGGCTGCGTTATGAGTTTCTGCTGGATACCGCCATTCGATACGACGCCGCGAACGTCGCGACCGCGCACACGGCCGACGATCTTGCTGAAACGGTGCTTCATCATGTGTTGCGAGGAACGGGTCTGAACGGTTTGCGCGGCATCGCCCGGCGGCGGAAGCTCGCGCCGGGTGTCACGCTGATCCGACCGTTGCTCGACGTGCGTCGCGCGGAAGTCGAAGCCTATCTCGCCGCGATCGGCCAGCCGTTCCTCACCGATCCGAGCAACGCCAACGTCGCCTTCACCCGAAATCGCCTGCGGCACGATGTGCTGCCGATGCTGCGAGAGAACGTCAATCGAAAAGTTGATGAGGCACTCCTGCATCTTGCTGGTCAGGCGGCGGAGGCGGCGGCGTTCCTCCGGCGCCTCGCACGTCGCGAGCTTCGACGCGTTCTGCTCGAATCGACCGCCGAGGTCATCCGCCTGAACTCTCGCCGGCTGCGAACGCGACCGAGAGCACTGGTTCGAGAAACGATCGTGCTGGCCTGGCGGCGGGCGAAGTGGCCTCGGCAGGCCATGGGATTCGCGCATTGGAACGCCCTCACAAAAATCAACTTCGAGGGCGGCCGGCGGACTTTGCCGGGTGGCACGGATGCGCGGCGCAGACAGGGCGAATTGATCCTGCGTCGCCCGCCGACGTAGCCGGCGATCGGGCGGCTCTGGAAAACCGCCGGGACAGGTGGTTACACTCCCGGCAACCGATCGACGCTCGCCTACGCGTCCTGCCCTTCTCGCAGGACGCCGGCGGGCCGGCTTTCGCGCCGGCCGTTGGACGAATCCGCGCGATCCGTTGCTCGATTTCCGTTCGCCACCGCTGCACCCTTCCGGAGACCGACCTCAATGAGCGATGTGCCAATGAGAGACGCGACCGTCGCGTCCGCGCCGAAACACCGCACGGCGATCTTCCTCGCCAGCTTCCTGACGCTCATCGCGGCCGGCATGGGTTTCGCGATCCGCGGCGGCATTCTCGGCGACTGGAGCGCGCAATACGGATTCACCAGATTCGAATTGGGCACGATCACCGGCGGCGGTCTGGTCGGCTTCGGCGCCGTGATCCTCGCCGCGAGCCTCATCACCGATCGGTTGGGCTATAAAACGATCCTGCTCGCGGGGTTCCTGTGCCACGTCGTCTCGGCGGCCATCACTCTGGCGGCGACGCCGATTTACAACGCTTCGGGAAAAGATGCGACCTACTGGTGCCTCTACATCGGCATGTTTCTGTTTTCGATCGGAAACGGGCTTTGTGAAGCGGTGATCAATCCGCTCGTCGCCACGTTGTACCCCACGCGCAAGACTCACTATCTCAACATCCTGCACGCGGGATGGCCGGCCGGATTGGTGATCGGCGCGCTGCTTGCCAAGTTCTTCGTCGGACCGGGAGCGTCGGCGCAGCAGTTGAGATGGGAAATCCCGATGTGCTTTTTCCTCATCCCGACGCTGATCTACGGATTCATCACCATCAAAGAGCACTTCCCGATTTCGGAGGCTCGCGCCGCGGGCGTCACGTTCGGGCGGATGCTCGCCGAGTTCGCCAGCCCGATCCTGTTGCTCTTGCTGCTTCTTCAGGCCTGCGTCGGCTATGTCGAATTGGGCACCGACAGTTGGATCTCGACCATCACCGACGAAATCGTGAAGGGCCAGGGGCTGTATCTCTTCATCTGGGCCAGTTCGGTGATGTTCGTGCTGCGGTTCTTCGCCGGGCCGATCGTCGAGAAGATCAATCCGCTGGGGCTGCTGTGCATTAGCGCGGTCCTCGGCTGCATCGGCCTGTTGTTGATCGGCACCATCGAAATCGGGACCGAAGGAACGGTGATGGCGACGTGGGCCGCCGTGACGATCTATGCCCTCGGCAAGACCTTCTACTGGCCGACGATGCTGGGCGTGGTCGGTGAGCGATTCCCGCGCGGCGGAGCGTTGACGATGGGAGCCGTCGGCGGCATCGGCATGCTGTCGGCCGGATTGCTCGGCGGGCCGGGCATCGGCTTCAAGCAGGACTATTTCGCCTCTCAGAAGCTTAGGGAACTCTCGCCGCAGGCCTATCAGCGCTATCAGGCACCCGCCGACAACAACTTCTTGACCTTCGAGACGCGCGGTCTCGACGGTGCGAAGGTCGGTGTCGTCCGTGACGCCAAGGGACCGGGAACCGAACTCGCGGCGACGGTCGATCTGCTCGAACAGAAGAACCTCAAAAACGCAGAGATCGACACTCTCAATCAGTGGTGGCAAACCGAGGCCGAGCCGACGGCCGAAACCGATGCCAACGCCGTCAACGAGGCCGTGCTCTTCGGCGGGCAGCGGGCGTTGCTCTACACGGCCGCCGTACCGGCCTTCATGGCCTTCGGCTATCTCTTGCTCGTGATCTACTTCCGCATGAAGGGCGGTTACAAGCAGGAGCACATCGGCGGCGAAGATCCGGTCGTGAAAGATCACGGCGAGGAATATACCGGCGGCGTGCCGGCTCCCGTGCGGTGATCAGGGATCGGGGATCGGGGAGAGACGAAGCCTCCGGCCGCACCTGCGGCCGGAGGGATTCTCTCACTTCCCGCTACCTACGCTCTTATTCCCGCCTTCTTCCGGCGTTCGATTGATCACGAAACGCCGAACTGCTGCCCCTTAAGGGTCTGGTAGTTCTGCATCGCCATGAAGGCAAACATCATTCCCGCGAGAAAGCTGCCGAGCATCAGCAGGCAGCCCACCGCCGCCGCGACGCCCGCGACGACGCTGATCCGCAACGTCCAGTCGGAAGAATTCCGTACCCCGGCCATCGCGAGCAGCGCCCATAGCATGCGACCCCCGTCGAGCGGCAAGACGGGCAGCATGTTCAGCAAAGCCCATAGAAGATTGATGCGCAATAGTGATGCGACGATCGCGAACAACGGCGTTCCGAGTTCGAAGACCTCCGCGTGGACCATTGCAGCGGGCACGACTTCATCAAGACTGAAGAGTGAGCCCCACAGGTTTATCCGGCCCCAATCGACACTCTCTCGTGTGAGCAAATAGCCGATCCAAACAACGATCCCGAACAGCACGAGTTGCACTCCCGGACCGGCCACCGAGATTAACAGCGACTTCCATGGCGTCGTTTGAGCGCGTCCGCCGTATGTGGCGTAGCCGCCGAAGTGGTGCAGCACGACTTCCGGCCGATGCCCGAAGGCCTGCATCGTGAAGGCGTGGCCGAATTCGTGGATCAAGATCGACACGAACACGCACAGCATCCACGCGACGAGATTCGCGGGTCCGCCCGGCTCGACTTTCAGCCACGGAAAGCCCAGCAGGCCCGCCATCACCCAGAAGAAGGGCGAGACCGTGACCGGAATCCCGAACAGCGAGAATCGCAGGTCATAGGCGGTGCCGCTGGTCGGAAAAAACATGCGAAGTGCGATTCCAGGCGACAGAAAACGATCCGCGCGAAGTGTGGCGGGTCACGGCGACGGCGGCAAGCCCGCCTTGGCCCTCGCGGGCCTTTCGCTACGATGGAACGGCACTTCAGAAAGGGCGACGCATGACGCGACACATCGTTCGGCGGCCGTGGGATCTTCGTGAGTCGCTCCACACGCCGCCCGAAATCTTCTTCGCCGGCAAACGTCATCGCCGCGACTTTCTGAAGGCGATGGGCATCGGCGGAATCGCGGCTTCGGGCCTGCTGGTCGGCTGTGGCAAGCCCGATCCGCGGGAAGTCGAGTTGGCGGGCAAGGCGCCTGCCCCGCCCGACGCGTTTGCCGATCGCTATCCCGCCGAACGCAATGCAGCCTTCGAGTACGGCCGCCCGGAAACGGACAAGAACGACGCCGCGACCTACACGAACTTTTACGAGTTCTCGACCGGCAAAGATTCGTGGCGGTACGTAAGCGACTTCAGCGTCGCACCCTGGTCGTTCGAGGTCACGGGACTGTGCGCCAAGCCACGGTCGTTCGATCTCGACGACGTCTATTCGCTGTTCACGTTGGAAGAGCGTGCTTATCGGCATCGTTGCGTCGAAACCTGGGCGATGTGCGTTCCATGGACGGGTTTTCCGCTCGCTGAACTGCTGAAGCTCGTCGGACCGAAGCCGAACGCGAAACACCTCGCCTTCACGACGTACAACGAGCCGGCCGTGATGCCCGGCATCGCGCGCACCGGCGGCTCCTTTCCGTGGCCCTACACCGAATCGCTTTCGATCGAGGAAGCGATGAACGACCTCGCGTTGCTGGTCACAGGCGTCTATGGTGAGCCGCTGCCGAAGCAGCACGGAGCGCCGATCCGGCTCGTCGTGCCCTGGAAATACGGCTTCAAAAGCGCGAAGTCGATCGCGAAGATCGAGCTCACCGACAAGCAGCCGGCGACCTTCTGGAACGTCGTCCAGCCGAACGAATACGGCACCGTCGCCAACGTGAATCCGCACGTGCCGCATCCTCGCTGGAGCCAGGCCAACGAATGGATGCTTCCCAGCCGCTCGGACACCTACCCGACGCAAATCTTCAACGGCTACGGCGAATTCGTCGGCGGCCTCTATCCCGACGAGCCGCGCGGATAGCGTGCAGCCCCTTCGGTTGTTGATCCTCCGTCGCGTCGGTAGGTTTCACGCAAGATGGGCACGAGCCGGAATCGACATTCATCGAGGCGACAATGAGTCTGGCGGGAAAATCGGTGGTGGTGACGGGCGGCGGTTCCGGCATCGGGGCGGCGATCGCGACGTCGTTCGCCGCCGACGGAGCGAATGTGATCATCGCGGGCCGCAACGCAGGCAAACTTCAAGAAGTCGCCGCGAAGGCCGAGGGCGGCCGCATCACCACGATGGCCTGCGACGTTTCGGAACGCGAGCAGGCGGTCAAGCTCATCGAAGCGGCGACGGCGAAGCTCGGCAAGGTCGACATCCTCGTGAACGCCGCCGGCGTCAATATGCCGAAGCGGATGATGCACGATCTCGATCCTGCCGATTGGGACCGGCTGATGAACATCAACGCCTCGGGCACGTTCAACACGATCCATGCCGTGCTGCCGCAGATGCGACAGCGCAAAGACGGCGTGATCATCAACGTGAACTCGACGAGCGGCGTGCGGGCCGGCATGCTCGGCGGCGTCGCCTACAACGCCAGCAAGTTCGCGGTGACGGCGCTCACGCACAGCGTCGCCCAAGAGGTGAAGGACGAGGGCATCCGCCTGACGAACCTCTGCCCCGGCGAAGTGGACACGCCGATTCTCGAACACCGCCCGACGCCGGTGAGTTCGGAACATCGGTCGAAGATTCTGCAGCCCGAAGACATCGCCGCCGTCGCCCTCACGATCGCCAACCTGCCGCCCCGCGCCAACGTGGTGGAAGTCGTCTTGAAGCCGACGATTCAGGCGTTCGTATGAGGGTTGAGGGTAGGGTTAAGCGACGAGGGTTGAGGGCCAATGG
>JACCRE010000340.1 GCA_013813775.1 Planctomycetaceae bacterium | reverse complement strand
CATCAAGCCCTCGCCCAAGCTTGTCACTACAGGACCCGCGGTAGCCCCAAGAGGGAAATACAACTGTAATACTAGTCCGCCATTTGAGCAACAGCGTTCCAGTGCGACTTAGCCCGTTCGGGTAGCCCCGAACGCCGCGAAGCAGGTATGCGTGTGAAGCACGTCGATCTGGTCGAAGCCGACCTGCCGCAGCAGTTCGAGCTGGAACGCCAGCGGTCGCGGCGCGTCCTCCTTCTCGATGTAAGCGAGCACTTCATTGCGATAGGTCTCGTCTTTCAGGTCAGCAAGATATTTGCCGTACCGCCGCCAGACGATGTGACGGACCGCCGGCATCTCGCAGTCGACGAGGTCGAAGATCCAAAGCGATCCGCCCGGCCGCAACACTCGATGGAAGGCCGCGAAGACCTGCCGCCACTCTGCGTCCGATCGCAGATGGTGCAAGACGGCGGCCGCCAGAATGATGTCGAAGCGACCCTCGCCGAGGTCGATCTCCCGGACATCCCCCTGAATCGCGGTGACGCGACCTGCCGTCGCCAAGCCGATTCGCTCCGCCGCCCGATCGAGCATCGGTCGACTGAGGTCGAGCAGCGTGCAGTGGAGTCCCGGCAGGGTAAACTCGTCCGATCAAAGTCTCGACCGGACCTCGGCGATCTGCGCACGACCATTTCCGTCGTTCGCGGACGTGTGCGTCCGCTCGGCGCGGTCCGGCTCGCGAGACGTCTCGGTCCCGAGCTCGATCCGCCGCACTTTCTCCAACGTCAACTCGATCAGCCGGCGGTTGGACGCGATCAAGTCGGCAAGCAGGCCCAGCACGAGGGTCATGAAGCCGATGCACAGCAGCGCGGAACCCAGCACCAGTGATTGAATATGCCCTTGTCCACCGTCGGTTGCGAAGAAGTACACGAACCGGACAATCGGCACGAGACCAACGGCCGTGATCGACAAGCCGATAAAGGTCAGAACCTGCAACGGGTGGTACATCAGATGGCTTCTGATAAGCACTGTCGCCGACCTGCGCAGGAACTGCGGAACATTCTGAAAGAGCCGTGACCGCCGCTCGACGCGGCGCGCCTGGATGGGAACCGAGACGACGGCCAGCCGACGATCGCCGATCTGCATCACCGTCTCGATCGTGTGGCTGAAAGAGTTGACGAGATTCAACTGCAACGCGGCGTCGCGCGAGAAGGCGCGGAAGCCGCTCACCGCATCCGGCACGTCCGTCCGTGAGAGTCGCCGCACGACGGCGCTGCCGAAGGCTTGCAGGAGCCGCTTGCCGCGCGAGAAATGCGGAAGGTCGGCGGGCCGCCGATCCCCGATCACGACGTCGGCCCCGCCGCGTAAGATGGGAGCAATCAGCCGCGGAATGTCCTCGCCGGCATACTGATTGTCTCCGTCGGTGTTGACGATCACATCGGCGCCGAGATGCAGGCAGGTCTCGATCCCAGTTTGGAAGGCTGCCGCCAAGCCCCGGTTCCGGCGGTGACGAACGACGTGTTCGACGCCGAGACGCAGAGCGAGGTCCGCCGTTCCGTCGGTGCTGCCGTCGTCGATCACCAGCACCTCGACTTGGTCGATCCCGGCGGCGGACCGTGGCATCTCGGCAATCACTCCCGGCAAAGTCTCCGCCTCGTTGAAGCAGGGGATCTGGACGATGATTTTCATAGGCTGGCCTTCGCGCAGAGCAGCATCGTCCAAGGGAAAGGTCGCCGTTCATTCAGGATTGACAGTTTTCCGCCGACAAGGAGGCGAATGTCGCTTCTGGAGAAGTGCTGAACATGGCCGGGCGTATTCCCGAACCGCGACAGATATCGCCCGCGTGCCACGTTCGCGAATCGCCAGACCGGTTCCCAAGGCACGCTGATCAGCGCGGCTTTCTTAGAAACGCGGGCGATCTCGTGGATCGCCGCGGCGGGGTCGTCAAGATGCTCGAGCACTTCGCAGCAGACGACCAGATCGAACTCGCCATCTTTGTACGGCAGCGCGTACGCCGATGCGCATTGGTACGTGATGAGCGGATCATCTTTCACGCGGCTTAGATCCAAGTCGCAGGCGACGAAACGCTCCGGCCGCGAACCTCGGCGGACTAGGCGACTGGCGAGCTCGCCCTCTCCGCACCCGACTTCGAGAACGGTCTTCGCGGCCGTCGAATCGTAGAGTTCTCCAGCTGCCGAAAGGAATCCGTGCATCAGGTATCTGGCAATGGGATTCCGCGTGGCATACTTCGGATAGACGTTCCCGATGACCGGACGAACTGTCGGACCGGCGACGGGGCCGTTCCCGAGAGTTTCTTCAGTACCGCGGGTTTGGCAACTCATCCCTCCCCCCCAGCGACATCATAGATGTAGATCGAATATCCGGCCCTTCCAACAGGTTTCCGAGTCAGAAACGAGGAATAATCGTCATGTATGGCGACTCGTGCTCCGTTTCCGTCCGGGACGGTCCAGCCATGGCCCCGCAGTATGTTTACACTGATCGCGTACCGGCCCGGCGGCCAGCGACCGTCGTCGCGCATCGGCAGCGAGTACTTGATCCCGGCCGATCGCGGATCGACCTTGCCGTAGTATGTGACGAACAGCGGCCCGGGGGTCGGATGCTCCTGGAGCCAGTCCCGCAGATAGAGCAGATCCTGACCGAAGTCGATGTTCGTGTGGATCAGGTGCTCGTGCCCCCGCTCCGGGCCGCCGACAGCTTCGTTGAAGTATGAGAGAGAATGCGGGTACACCGACAGACTGCTCGCGACCGACCACCCGGCGGCCACAAGGGCCGCTGGCACGACGCCTCGACCGGCGCGAAGGACATCTTCGGAAACGACGCGGCTGACCCAGACGAAGGCGAACGGATAGACTGCCATCACGTACCGCAGGTTCTTATTGAAGCCAGTCTGAGAACTTACGAGAACGAGCACCGCCAAGGCTGGCGCTAAGAGCAGCAGGTCGTCAACGAACTTCCCGCGGGTCAGACCCCACGCCGTTGTCGCCGCGCCTAGGAACACCAGCAGCCAGGTCCCAAGCGGAACTTTCACCGCGAGGCCGTATAGGTAGTAATACCACCAGCCGCCCGTCTTCCACTCTCCGCGAAGATAAGACCGCAGCCCCCGCTCGAAATAGATCTTCTGATAATCGACTCCCAAGACATACTGCTCCGGCAGGGGCACCGGGATCACGCCCGGCCACGATTTGGAGAATCGGTTCCCACCTACGGAGTGATCGACGCCGTGGCCGGCCAGAGCCTCGCTCACGAAAATGTAATCCTTTAGCCGCTTAAAGCTGCCGTCGAACCCATATGCCGCGTTCACCAGGAAGAGCGCCACGGCGAATATCGCCGCGATTTGGCCGATGTCCCAGCCGAATCCTGCCGCGGAGCGAGAGCTCTTCTGCCGGAGCCGCCAGACGAGCCAAAGGATAAGCATCAGCCCGAAGTCGATCACATAGGTGGCCTTCGTGAGCAGTGCGCCACCCAGGAAACAGCCGGCTAATATAGCGTCAGCCCACGTTCGCCCGCGAAGCCAACGCCAGAAAGAGTAAAATGTTGCGACCGAGAATGACGCACCTGCAACGTCGGTCGTCAGCAGGTGGCCATGCCCGAGTACATCAGGCGAGAAGCACCATAGGGCCAGGGCGAGAAGCCCCGACGCCTCGCCGTAAAGCTCCCTCGCCCAGCGAAAGCAAATCGCCCCGCCGAGCAGCGCGAACGGAATGCAGGCCCAGCGGGCGACGGTCGTCAACCAAAAAATGCGCGGCCCGTTTACCTCAGCAAAATCACGTCCGACCGCATGGTCGGCCCGAGTGCCCGGGCCGGCGTGAAACGCGCTCCAGTCCGTGGTCGGGCCAGCGAGCAGCGCCGCCACCGCCCCGACGCTCCGGACCAGTGGAGGCGTGACGCGGTACAACTCAAACCGGCCCAATTCCCAATGGCTGATCCCGGCGGAGAGTTGTCCAGGCTCGTCAGTGACCGGCGAATTTCGCCACGCCGTCCAGGCTAATAGGCCAGCCTGGACGAGCAGCAGCACGGCGGCGACGATCGCGCCGCTTTTACGGGAGATCCGCCATCGTGACAGTTTCATCTCTTCTGTCCGCAGACGGAATGCGAGAGATCGTAACCGGGTCGCCGATCCGGCCCGTCGGTGAACGAGTCAGGCGACGCTTCGGCCGAAGGAACCCTCCGAACGCCTCGCAACAGAACGAGACAAATGATCCCGCCCAGAATCGGGATTGCCAGCGTGGACGGCCCGATGGTCGCTTCGGAAAAACCGAAGCAGCCGCAACTCAGGCTCTCGCCGCGGGCCATGACGATCGCCTGCGCGGTCGCGAAGACGCTGAATATGAAGAAGGCAAGCAACAGCACCGCCCGCTCGGCGGTCCCAACGATTAGGCACAGGGCGATCGCAATTTGCAGATAAGGCAGGAAGATCATCAGCGGCCCGACGACCGACGGCGGCAGGATGCGGTAAGCGGCCGCGGCGTGGACGAAGTAGTACGGCTGCGCCGCATGGACCAGCCCGCTATAGAGCAGGACGAACGCGACGACCGCCTTGAGCATCCTCGTCAGAAGCTTTGAAGCCGGCGTCATTCGTCACTCTCCGTCCGCCACAGGCTGTTGCCCGGCAGTCGCTGAAGCCTTCCGAAATTCGGCGTATCCTTCCTGCGTGACAGTCACGTCGAGGAATCCCAATAGCGTAAATTGGCGTCCGACCGTCTCGTCAAAGGCACATGACGAGCTTTGACAGAACGCGACGATCGGCGTATCGCGATCGATGCCTCGCAGGAACTCGCGGATCTGCCAAAGAGACGCATTGACCGGCACGTTCACCGCGCGGGGGAGCGAACCAAGCTCGTAATCCCGTTCGAACCGTGCGTCAATCAGCAGGCAGCGCGGGTCCGCCGTCGCGGCCCGCAAGGTCTCTAGCGTGCCTTCTTGGAAGGAGTCGGCGACGAACGGCGCGACTGCGACGCGGACGCCACGCGAGTGGTTCACCAAGTCGGCCATGAGTGGCAGTCCAACTGCCGCCGTCGCGGCGGCGGCTACGAGGACCGTCAAAAGTCCTCGCACGAGCGAGTCGCCTACACGTTTTCGAACCACTCTCAAGACGACCGCGAAGGCGATCCCGAATTGGAGAACCAAGAGTCTTCCGAGCCAGAGCGAAGAACCCAAGTCGGCCCCGGTTTTCGTCACGACGATTCCCAAACCGCTCCAGACGCCCAAGAAGTCCGCGACCGGCATCCGCACTGGGCCTCCAGCTCCGTCGTAGATCGACACCTCGCCGTCCTGAAACGTTGCCACCACCCAATGGTCATACTGCGGCGACGCCGGGGTTCCGCGGACGTTGGCGATGAGAGGGGCGTCCAGGCCGCGGAGGTCGAGCGCGGAGAGTCCCGACAGGATACTGGCCTCTGCCCCGGCGTCGCGGACGATCGCGGCAACCTCTTCCGGCGTACTTCCCTGGCTCACGCCGACATAACTCTTCGTCACGTAATCGACGGGCGAACAGACGATCCCCAATTGGCTCACCGCCGTGCAGGCGCTGACGACGCCACACAGCGGACCCGTCCCCGCCGTTCCCCATTCCGGTTTCGTCGTCGGGAGACGGTCTCGAATATCTTCAACCGACTTCTCAGTCGGTCGGGTCGTTTGCCCGACCGCCGGCCCGGCAAGCACGACAACGAGAATCATCAACGCCGCCCATTGACTTTTGCGGACGGTACTAAGAACTCGAACCAAGGCCATCGGGTCTCCTTGCCGGCGAGTGGCAGAGTCGTGCGAAAAGAGACTTACGAGCCGGCCGCAGCCCGCCACTTCCTGAACACCAGGAACCCGATCAGGCCGGCGAAGAGGACGAGGTTGGCGGCGAGCAGAAAGCGCCGCCAGCCCGGACTCACCCGCGCAAAGAGGCCAGGATTCGGCACGTATTCGACCGTCGGCACGGCCCAGGTGCCGTTCCAGACGTACGGCAGGTGCATGGCTCCCTCGACGGTCACGTCGAAACCTTCAGGGATCTCAATCTCTGTTTGGAACGCCTCGTCCGGCAGTTCCGGATCGAAGGCGATCTCGGTCACGGTCGCATCCGTCTTAGTCGTCACCACCGGTCCCGCGGCCGAGTGAACCTTCGATACAAGGGTGATCTGCTTGATGTAAGGAACGCCGTCGCTGCGATCCAAAACGATCTTATCGGCCGAATACTCCATTCGCCGGACACCACCTGCCGGCCAGATCTTTCCGCCGTTCATGTGGATCGCGTCGATCCGCCGATCTCTCGACAGATCGGCTCCTTCCTTGGTCAGCTTCAATCGGCGCGGAAGGTGGCCGTATGCCGGGTCAAGCCACGCTTGCAGACTGCCGAAACGGCTCTTGGCGTCGATGCGGATAAGACTCCCCTCATTCTTAGTCTGAACTTCCGCTGGGCTCGCGACGTAGCTCGCCAGCGGCTCGTTGTCTATTAATCCGAACAGGATCGCGTGCTCGTTCAATCCGGCCATCATCTTGCGAAAATCGGCCCGCTGTTCGGGGCCGCTCAGGCGCTCGCCTTGAATCGTCACGGCAAATTCATCATCGACCACGGGATCGAGTTCGGAATCGAGATCCTTCTGAATATAAACCAATTCCCCGTTCTTAAGCAGAAGGTCTTGTTGAAATTTCATACTCAATTCCGCGCGACCAAACTCCTCCACAGCAGAGAGAAATGCCTGTTCGCCGCTACGACGCAACAAATATCGATTCGACTCGAGAAAGGGGTCCGACATCAGAGGACTCGAAGAATGCCGGCGCGTCGTTCCCTGGATTTCGACATCCTCAAGCCGGCGGAGTGACTCCGTCAGGGAAGCGAGCGCAGGCTGCTCTACGGCAAAGAGTGGGCTGCACGCCGAGACAAGCAGCGAAACGGCGATGGAACAAAGCCCGCGATGAGTAGGCACAGACATGGTTGTCGTGACAATCAATGAAAGAAGCACGCAAAAGGTGACGCATCGAAGACGCGAGAGCCCGCCGTGCCGGCACGGACTCTCGCACGGAGATCGTCCTAACTTCCGCTCCCGGGAGGAGTGCAGGCGGAATCATCACTGGCGTGATTCGCCTCTCCGCAGTCACCGCGAGCCGAACAGGCGAGACTGCCGCCACCCTCCGAGCAGATCGAAACCTTATCGCCGTCGGAGTTGCAGATCTGACGCGTCTTGGTGCAGGAGCCAGCACCGGCCGATGGACACGTCGATTCCTTGCGTCCGTTGTGGCTGCATTCAGCCCCACCGACAGCAAGCGAAGCCGATGTCGGATGCGGCAACGATAGCGCAACTGCCGCTAAGGCGGCGACGAGCATCGGCACGGCGTTCAAACTGATCTTCATAGCTCACTTCCTTGTCATGTTGAAAGGATGGTTTCTGGTGGATGAGAAGCTTCTCTAACAACGGCGGACCTCGCGGCTTATGCATCACCACACTCCGTTTGACGAGACGACCCAACGGCCTCGCGGAGATTCGTGGCGTCGAACGCGCCACGCGATCCGATAAAAGCGGGCAAGAGTCAGTGCGGCCGGCAGGCCGCAGGGGGAGGCAGAGAATCCTCGCCTCTTGCTGTCGGGGACATATCCGGCGAAGACTATCGCAACGGCGAACAGGTCGATTGGCAGCATCCACTGAGTCATCGGCATCTTCCGAACGGAAAGCCGCAGTGACATCAAGAGGTGCCAATATCACCTCGTTCACGTGAACAATCAATCACAAAATGATGAAGTTCAGAGATTTTCGAGAATTGCTTAGTTCGACTGTCCTAGATTCTTTTCCGATCCAGGTTCTTGGGTGGAAGTCGGTTGTGTCGTTTCCAGTGGTAGAGCCGTGCCAGTTGATGACGGATGAGCCGTCGTTCGATTCGCCAGTGGACGGCGTGGGGCGTATCGCTTTGCATCTCGGCGCGGAGCAACGATGCGATGCCTCGTCGAACTTGGTTGAAGGTGATCGCCGGCGTCTTTTTTTTCCGCTCGCCGTGTTTCGACGTTGAGGAACCAAGCGGCCAGCAGCGACAGCGTCTGATGATGCTGCCAGCCGACCCAGTTCCGAACTTCGTAGTCGGCCAGGCCGGTCTCGCTTTTGCCGCGCCGCAGACATTCTTCCACGCGATGCTCCGCCTTCGCGGCACGGCAGAACTCGACCAACGGCGTCTCCACGCCGGCATCGCTCAAGCCGGCATCGCTCAAGTAGTAATCTGTTTTGACGACTTGGCTGTCGCGGTCTCGATCGCGAAGAACGACCAGCACTTCCTCGGCGGCCGTGGGGCGGGCACGCTGGCCGGTCTCGACGCGGCGTTTCAACGCCTCCACGCTGAGCGGTCCTTTTTCCCCGTCACGCACTTCCACCGGGCTCCAATCATCGGAACCGCATTCGGCGACCCAGCGGTCCACCCGCCGCGACGGTCGCTTCGCCGGACGGCCAGTCCCGGAAGACTCCGGCGCGGGAATCTCCAGATCACGGATCGTCGTGTTGCAAGGCACGGCCGACAGGTATCGTTCGTTTCGATCCCTGAGTTTCCGACGGAAATCCGCGGGGCGCCCCATCTCGTCGTCACCGGTGATCCAGCCGTGGGGCAGATGTTCGCCGTGCCGGTCGAGCAATTCCAGACAGATCTCCTGGCGAGTCCGATGGCGGCGTCGGGCGGGAGGGACGGCCGCCCGCTTCAGACGCGGCTTGTCGTTGGTCCATTCCTTCGGCAGGTACAACTCCGTGTCGACGAGGGCGTGCCCTGTGGCAGACACGTAGGCCGGATAAACCGCGACCTGGCAGTTGTCGAGCTTCCCCAGGCGTCCGCACCATTGCCGGGCGACGCCGACCGACTGCCGACCGGCTTTGGGAAACGCCGACGGATCGAACACCAGCACGCCGTCCGGCTCTCCGAGCTGCGAGCCCACCTGACGGGCCAATTCCTCCCGCAACGCTCGATCGTTCCATCGAGCTTCCCCGACGAAATGCTGAATGACCTTCCGGTCCAAGCCGAACAAGCAGGCGATCGACTCTCCGTTCTTGCGCTCCAGGTCGGAACAGAGCCCCCGCACGACGCTCGTCGCATGAGCCTGCTGCTCGCAGCGGCGGTAATTCACCAGGAAGGGCTGCAGGAACGCTTCCAATCGGCTCACTGCCGAAGCCGGCATGTTCTTCGGCAGCCTGCATTCCAACTCCAGCTCACGCTCACGCTCCTCGAACGAGCATTCCATTGCTCTGTCTCCCCGATTCCTCCCTCCAACCCAGACAAGAGCTTCTCACAACATGCCTTGGAGATATTGTCAAATCTTGTGGACGGCGGGTGTTGAATCAGGCGGCGGCTTGGTCGAGGCGGAGGCCGTTGGGGAACGCGACGCCGCGGAGGACGTCGGGTCACAGTTCGTAACCGTTGAGCAGT
>JACCRE010000333.1 GCA_013813775.1 Planctomycetaceae bacterium | reverse complement strand
CTCACAAACGGGATTCGGTAAAAACGCTCGTGCGGAACGCCGCGGAGGGCGTTCCCTACAGCCATTCGCACTGTCCAAGCAGGTTCGATGACCAAAGACTTTACGAACGAAGCTCGCGTTGCGATCGAGGCGGTCCGGCAGGCGGCGGTGGTGTGCCGGGCCGTGCAATCCAGCATCAGCCGCGATGCGATCGAGAAGAAGGACAAAAGCCCCGTCACGGTCGCCGACTTCGCGAGTCAGGCGGTCGTGTGCCGGGCCTTGCATGCCGCGTTTCCGAACGATGCGATCATCGGCGAGGAAGACGCCGCTGAACTCCGCACGGCGGCCATGTCGCCGTTCCGGGAACGCATCGTCGGCGAACTCACGGGCATTGGTGTCACGGCGACCGGCGACGAAATCTGCGACTGGATCGATTGTGGACGCGCGAACGACTTTCGCCAACGCTTCTGGACGCTCGACCCCATCGACGGCACGAAGGGCTTTTTGCGCGGCGAGCAGTACGCGATTTCACTCGCGTTGATCGTCGACGGTCGCATCGAGATCGGCATCCTCGGCTGCCCGAACTTGCCCGTCGAACGTGAAAGTCGGGCGGAAGGCACCAGCCTTCCGACAAGCGGCTCGCTCTTCGTCGCCGTTCGCGGCCAAGGCTCGCAGGTCTTCCCGCTAAATGTCAGTGTCGCGGCGGGGCGACGCATCGCCGTCTCGCAGACGACCGACCCGCGAGACGCACGCCTTTGCGAATCCGTCGAATCGGGCCACAGCGCCCACGACGACTCCGCCCGTATCGCCGCGGCACTTGGCATCTCGCAAGAGCCGGTGCGTCTCGACAGCCAGGCGAAGTACGCGGTCGTCGCGGACGGTCGGGCCGACGTCTACCTGCGTCTGCCGACACGCAAGGATTACGTCGAAAAGATCTGGGACCACGCCGGCGGCGTGCTCGTCGTGGAAGAAGCCGGCGGGATCGTCACCGACGTGGACGGCAAACCGCTCGACTTCACGCATGGCCGCGGCCTCGATCGCAATCGCGGCGTGGTCGTGACGAACGGCCCATGGCACGAGTCGGTCCTCAAGGCCATCGCCGACGTGCTGGCGTGAATTATCGTGGCGTGACGCGCCCTTCCTGCTTCAGGGCGTGTCACCCGTGCGACTCAACAGCGCCGCGAACGGTTGGCCGAAGTCTTCGCCGAGCGTCTTTTCGAAGCGGCCTCCGCTCAGGTAATGGCCGGAGCGGACGAAACGACACCAGAGGAGCCGAACGAGCACCGTTTCGACGACAAGCTCAGAATCATCATCGTCGAACGCGGCCAAGCCGCGAAACGACACGGCTGCAAACTGGCAGGGCAGCGCCTCGCGGTGCAGAAAGGCGATGCCGTCCTCGGAGATGTCTCGTCCGCTGGAAAGCTGCGAACGCCCCCCAGGCGAGCCAGACGCGGTGTTCCAGGGTGTGACGACGACCGGTTCCGCAAACGGCATCCGCAGGGCGGCACGCCCTTGAACGACGGGGCCGCTTTTGACCCAGCAGGCCCTCACCTGAGACAGCCGGGAGCAGCGCGTTCCGACCGGGGCGACAGTGGCGGCCGCGACCATGCCATTCCTCGCGAGAGACCTCGTCCGTGACAAACGTAGGTCACGATCGGAAGGGCGTCAAAGAGGGGAGGCGGGGGAGCGGGGAGACGGGACGAAGAGGGAATCCAAAGCCGTCGTCTTGCCGTCTGTTTGTCCCCCGTCTCGCCCGATCCCCCGTCTCCCAAGTACATTTTCTACCTCCCCGGTCGCTCGCGTGATCCGACATGCGAGCGCACGAAGCGGATCGCCGCCTGGACTTCGCGGAGGAAGCTGACGAGTCCTGCCATCAGGCTCAGCATCGCAAGCACGAAAGTGGCCGCGACGATCAGACTGAAGTCGATCCGCACGAACGTGCCCAGAAAGATCGCGGCGACCACGCCCGACACCAGCAGCGCCGAAAACGTGCAAAACCGGATCGCACTGTTGATCAGCGTTCCACGCCGACGCAGCACGACGAGCTCGGCGGCCGTGGCATAGGCGTCACGGACCGGGCCGTCGCCTTCTTCGAGCACTCGCGTACGATCGACGATTCGCGCGAGCCGGTTCGTGAGCACATTCAGAATCGCGCCCACGCCCGTCAGCAGGAAGACCGGCGCGACCGCAAGCTGAATCGCATGCGCGAGATCGACGATCGGAGATCCGGTGGGCATCGCTGTGAAGTTCCTGAGAACAGGAGACGGAAAATACGAGAGACGTGAAGGTGCCATTCCTGAGCGCTTCGCGCCTCGGCTCTCGCCCACCAGACGACCGAGATGAAGGCCAGTTGAAAGAGCAGCGGGACCGCGACGAGGATCAGGCCCTTCTGAAAGATCGACAGGTTCTCGCCCACGCACGGCTCGCTCAAAAGTTCCGATCTGCGAACCACAGATGATGAGCCGGCTCATCCGCGCCGGCAAGCCGTCGGCCGGGGGCGACCCCGAGGCCAAACTCTCACTTTGAGAACGGAGCCGCGACCGTTAGGAAGCGTTTGCCGCCCGCTTGCGCTCCCCGAAGGCCGCGGCTCGGAACGATCTGCTTGGACAGCCCGGCCAGCCCGAAGGCGATCACACGCCGCTCGTCAGCGCGACTGCTGGATCGGTTTCCGACGCCGCTGACGTCGGCGCGAGATGAACGCGGTTCCGACCATCGGCCTTGGCGGCGTAGAGGGCTCGGTCTGCGGCCGAAAGCACCTCTTCCGCGGTGCGGCCCTGTTCCCAGGCCGCGACACCGCCGCTGACGGTGAACGCGCCCCGCGTGTCGCCGCGACGCACGATCGACGTCTCGGCCTGACGGCGGCAGCGTTCGGCCACGGCGTTCGCCGCGAGAGTGTCGGCACCCGGCAGCAGCACTGCGAATTCCTCGCCCCCGAAGCGGGCGGCGTGATCGGAGGCGCGAATCGTGTCGGTGAGAATGCGTCCGAAGACCGACAAGACGGCGTCGCCGAACGGATGACCGAGCTCATCGTTCAGGTCTTTGAAGCGATCGAGATCGAACAGGATCAATGCGTAAGTCTCGATTCCCGCTTCGGCCCGCGTTTGGGCGGCGGCGAGCCGTTCGTCGAACGATCGGCGATTCGGCAGTCGAGTCAGCGCATCGAGACGGGCCTGCCGCTCGGCTTCCGACAGCCTCTCTTCGCGCTCGGCGAGTCGGGCCTTCACCTCAACGAGTTCTTGACGCAGCCGGCGATTCTGTTCGGCGAGACTTTGCACCTGTGCGAGAAGTGCCGCGACGGTCGCCGCGGTCGGAGTGATCGAGCCGCTGATCTCGCGTTCGAGCGCCCCGCACAACTCGATCACGCGATTGCGGTGTCGCGACAGTTCCGAAGCGAGTGCCGGCCAGACTCCACCCTTCCGACGGGCGATGCGGGCCTGGCCTGTTGAGAGCTTGCGCTCAAAGCCTCTGCCCGAGCGCAGCAGCTTGTCGAATCGGCGGGCGATCCGTTGGACCCAAACCGACGAAGCGGAATCGGCCGGAGCGCTGAAATCGGCGATCGCCAATTCAAAGTCTTCGTCGGCGCTTTCCGCCGCGGCGCGGAGATCGTCGATGACGATCGGCGCGTCATCGATTTCAGCGACCGGAGCGGGGGCGACCGCGGCACGGCTCCCGAACCCCGACCGTCCGAGCCAATAACCGAACAGGGCCGCGGCGCAGGAGTTCGCGAGCCAAAGTCCCAAAGCGACCGGAAGATTCATTGGTGAGCGGCAGGGCGAAACGCGCTGCGGAGATGACGAAATGAACGACGAGTTGGCGTCATTCCTTTACGTCTCCGGCCACTAACGGTCAATAACGTTCTCTTTTCGCCGGCAGCATAGTGGAAAACCCGGGGCGGATCTTCGGGACGATAACGGTCAGGCAAGCTCTTCCAGCTTTTGCGCCACGGCAGCAACGTGACCATCCACCCGGACCCGGGGCCAGACATGCGCGATCGTTCCGTCCCGATCGATGAGGAACGTGGACCGCTGCACTCCCCAGCTTTTCTTGCCGTACATGTTCTTCTCGACCCACGCGCCGTACTTCTCGGCCACCGCGTGGTCTTCGTCGGCGAGGAGCGGAAAGGGCAGTTCGTACTTCGCGGCGAACTTCTTGTGATCCTCGACGCTGTCGGGACTGACGCCCAGGACCACGGCGCCGGAGTTGGACAGACGAGCATGGGCGTCTCGAAAGTCGCACGATTCGGTCGTACAGCCGGGGGTCATATCCTTCGGGTAGAAGTAGAGGACGACGTGCTTGCCTTTGAAATCCGAGAGTTCGACGTTCTTGCCGTCAGGGAGTGCCGGCAAGCTGAACGCGGGGGCTTTGTCACCGACCTGCGGTCGTTGAATTGCGGGCATGCCAATGTCCTGAGCGAGAACGGAAGAGTTGAGGACGGAAGAAATGAGAATACTACCTGGCTTCGCCCGCTGCTTCCGTCGCGGACAACTCTTCTGACTTCGACCTTCTCACTTCTTCCGCTCTTCCTTCCGAATCGTTCAAGGCAAACTGCGTCTTGCACGCCTTTTCCGGCTGTGACGGATGCGGGTTGACCGATTTGGCGGGCATCAGGATAATTCGGACGCAAACTCTGCGGCCGTTCCGTCTTCGGGCACCCGCCAGTCCCTTCGGAGCTGCGGGCGATCGCTTGCGGCTCGACCATAGAGCGAAGGGAAGAATTGAGACGAGAGAAGTCAGTCAAGTTGTCCGCGATGGAAGAAGCGGGCGAAGTCGGAGATTCTCACTTCTTCCGTCCTCATTTCTTCCGTTCTCATTGATGCTCCGAGTGCCCGCCAGCCGCACGGTCCTGTTCTTCGTCCTCGCCATCGGCGGATTCGCGGCTGATCTCTATTCAAAAAACGCCGTCTTCAAATCGCTCGGCGGTGAGGGCGGGCGGACTGATTGGCTGATCGACGGCTGGCTGAAATTCCGGCTCTACACGACCTTCAATCACGGGGCGCTTTGGGGCGTCGGGCAAGGAATGACGTGGCTGTTCGCCGCGTTGAGCGTCGCGGCGATCTGCGGCGTCTTCTACTGGCTGTTCCTGTCGGGCGCCGCGCGAAGCTGGTGGCTCACCGTCGCGCTGGGGTTCATCACCGCCGGAACGCTCGGCAATCTTTGGGATCGAGCCGGGATGCACGGCATGAACGGCGCGGACGGCAATCCGATTTTCGCGGTGCGGGACTTTTTGCATTTCCGTTTCGGCACGTTCGATTGGGCGGTCTTCAACGTCGCCGACATGCTCCTCGTGACCGGGGCCATCATGCTCGGGCTCCAGTCGCTCAAGCCGGAACCGAAAAAAGTCGAGGCCGAGCAACCGCGCGCCGCCGGAACATTGGTCGGGTGACGCGAGAGGCTCTATCAGGCCTGAGACTATCAGGCCTGAGAATTGAGGTCGGAGGCCATTGGCTTTTCCAGTGCTCGCAGGAAGTACGCCCAATAAGCGCTGGCGGAGCCAGTGGCACCCGGCGGAGCCAACGGCACCCTCAATTCCTGAATGACCACTCCGAAGGCTCGGCACGCAAACGCCCCGATTGAAACGGCTGTGATGTCGATCGCCCCTCCTGCCATCGTTCCGCCTGCCGGGCTTGCCATCGAAGAGACGATTGCGGGTCTGCGAAGGCGCGTTGCAGCGGCACGCAAGCGAGAACATCGCATCGGCCTCGTGCCGACGATGGGGGCGCTGCACGCGGGCCATGTCAGTCTCATCGAGGCAGCCCGGCAGTCATGCGGCTACGTCGCCGTCAGCATCTTCGTGAATCCGACTCAATTCGGGCCGAATGAAGATTTCGCGCGATATCCGCGCACGATCGAGGTCGACTTGCAGGTCTGCTATGCAGCAGGGGCTGATGTCGTCTTCCTGCCTTCCGCGCCGGAGGTCTATCCTGCCGGCTCCACGACGTGGGTCAGCGTCGAAGGTCTGTCGGACGTGCTGGAAGGGGCGGTTCGGCCGGGCCACTTCCGCGGCGTGGCGACGGTCGTGCTGAAGCTGTTCAACATCGTCGGTCCCGACGTCGCTTTCTTCGGCGCCAAGGACTACCAGCAGCAGTTGCTCATCCGTCGCGTGGTGACGGACCTCAATCTCCCTTTGGAAATCGTCACCGCACCCACGATCCGCGAGCCGGACGGCCTCGCGATGAGCAGCCGGAACCGGTATCTCGATGAGTCGGAGCGTCGCCGGGCCACGGCGATTTCAGCGGCGCTCTTCGCCGCGCAAAAGCGATTACAGTCGGGCGAACGTGATCTTGCGGCGATAAAGTCGGAGATGCGTCGATCGCTCGAAGCCGCCGGCCTGCAGGTCGATTACGCGATCGTCTGCGATCTTGCGACGCTGGAAGAACTCGAAGCGATGCGATCACACGCCGTGCTGCTTGTGGCGGCACGGCTGGGGACTGTGCGATTGATCGACAATCTTGAAGTGACGTTGGATGAGAGCATTCGACGTCGTGGTGGCGAACCGACGAGAACCCCTCTCCTCTGGGGAGAGGGGCAGGGGTGAGGGGATGAAGCGGCGGAAGCGATTTTTGAGCCGCCGTCAAATCGACTGATGGATAACACGCGGATTCGAGAACAATTCTGGCAGAGCGTCAGAGTTCTCCTCACCCCCCGGCCCCTCTCCCTAAAGGAGCGGGGAGATTGCCTGGCGGATTAGCATTCCATCGAAACGTCGCAGGATCGCGGCGTCGGAACGGAGCCGATGAGACAAACGCTGTTCCGGATCAACATCCACGACCTCTGGTCGATGGAACCGCTCGACGGCGTCGCCGCGATCGGCGCGGGCTACCTGCTCGTCGCGATCCTCGCCATCTGGGCGGGGCTGCTCGCCATGGAGTGGCGAAAGGTGCGAAATGAAAGCACGTTTCTGCTCTGGAAGCTCGTCGGTCCCGTCGCATTGATCGCGGTGGTCGTCGGCCTTTCCGAACGCACGCCGGAGTTCCTCAAGAACGGCGTGCCCGTCTTCGGTTACGGCGCGATGGTGTTTCTGGGCTTCGCGTTCGGCGGCTGGACGGCGTTGCGCCGCGCGAAATCGGTCGGCATCGATCCCGAGGCCATCTGGGATCTCATCACCTGGTTCTTCATCGCCGGCATCGGCGGAGCACGGCTGTTCTATCTCGTGCAGAAGCGGAGAGAAGTCTTCGCCGACGTCTCCAGCCCCGGCGAGTTCCTCTTTAAAGTGGTCAACCTGACCGACGGCGGGCTCGTGTTGTTGGGAGGCGTGATCGCCGTCGTGCTGGCGACGATCTTGTTCTGCCGCATCCGCCAAATTCCGACGCTGCTCCTCGCCGACGTGCTCGTGCCCTCGTTCTTCATCGGTCTCGGCTTCGGACGCATCGGCTGCCTGCTCAACGGATGTTGCTTCGGCGACCGCTGTGAGCTGCCTTGGGCGATTCAATTCCCAGCCGGCAGCGCCGCCTGGAACGCGCTCGTGGGCCGGGGATTTCTCGGTTCCGGGGCGGAAATGACCTTCGGTCTCCAGCCGACGCAAATCTACAGCTCGATCACAGCGTTCCTGCTCGCCGGTCTGACGGCGGCCTACTTTCGTCGTCGGCCGTTCGACGGGGCGGTGCTCGTCGTGGGCATGCTGCTGTACGCTGTGAAGAGGTTCGTGATCGAATTTCTGCGAGGCGACGAGATGGGTCAGTTCGGTACGATGTTCACGATCTCTCAGTTGATCAGCATCGGCATCTTCGCGGCCGGTCTGCTGCTGGCGGCATGGTTGATGTACAAACCGCAAGGCCGGCGGTTCATCGGCAAGCCTCCGTCGGCGTCGAAAAGTGCGAAATCGGCCGTTTAGTTGCGGCGAACGTGCGTGGAACCATTTCCAGGTCGGCGGCGTCTAACCGATAATCCCCCGTGAATCCTTCCGACGGTGAGCTGATCCGGCAGTGCCGGGCAGGTGCCGCAGAGGCGTTCGGCGTTCTCGTCGATCGTCACGGGGATCGACTGTACGCCGGGTTGTTCCGGATGCTCGGCTCCGCCGAGGAAGCCCGCGACGCCGCGCAAGACGCCTTCGTTCACGCCTACCAGAAACTCGACACCTTCCAAGGCAACTCCGCCTTTTCGACATGGCTGTTTCGCATCGCCGTGAATGCGGCGTTCAGCCGGCAGAGACGCTCGAAACGCTACAAGACCTCGCTTGACGGCGCTCGGGGCGAGTTCGGCTACGAACTTTCCGACCACCGATCGGGCGCCGATCCCACCCAGTCCCTCGAACAGGCGGAAACCCAGCGCGTCGTTCGCGACGCGCTGGCGGAACTGCCCGATGACTACCGCACGGCCCTCGTGCTGAAGGAAATGGAGGGCTACCGATACGAGGAAATCGCCGAGATCATGGACATCCCCATCGGAACGGTTCGCAGCCGCATCCACCGAGCCCGAAACGAGCTTCGGGAAAAGCTCAGAATCGCGCTGAAGGGAAACGTCTAAGCGAGAACGGAAGAACGGAGAACTGGGACGAGAGAATGTGTGACGTGGGAAGAGGGCGGGTGATTTCGGCTGGCTCCTTCCGTTCCCTCGATCACGACGAACCATTTCCCCAGACGGACATCTCGCCCCTGTCCGAAGCAGCGGCGTACCATTCGAAGAGATCGAACCATTAGAACTCCTCTCCGCAAGGAGAGGGAAGATTGACTGACGACACTTCTGAATACGATGACGAACGGCCAACCACAACCCGACGAACTGCTGTCGGCGCTGCACGACGGGGAACTTTCCGTCGCCGAGCGCGCCGCGGCGGAGCGGCTCCTGGAAGACTCCGCCGACGCCCGCGCCGAGCTTGAGGATTACCGTGCGCTGACGGAACTGCTGCGAACGTTGCCGACGGACAAGGCTCCCGACGGCCTGCGAGCGAGCGTGATGCGCCGCATCGAACGGGAATCGCTGCTGGCGGCACCTGCGAGCATCGCGAAGAATCCCCGACGATCGATGCGGTCGCGTTTGATCCTCATCGCGGGAAGCCTGGCGACCGTGGCCGGGCTGCTGCTGGCGTTCGTGAACTTCGACGGAGGCCCGGCTCCGCCTCGCGGACTTGAAGTCGCGCAGAGAGACGCCCCGAGGGCGTCGAATGCAGCGGGAGCCGAGGCGATGACGCGCCTCAGCAGAACCGAGGACCGTCTCGACGAAATGTCGTCGTCGGACTCCGTGCCTGAGTCATTGGCCCTGCTCGGGTCCGGGGGCGACGCGGCTCTGGCGGGAAGCGCGGCGCGTCCGCCGGAGGGGTTCTCGGTCGGCGATGTTTACACCTATCTCGAACAGACCGCTGACGGCGACGTGATGGTCGTTCAGGCCACCGTGGTCAACGTCAGACTCGCGTTGAACGAGATCCAGGTGCTGTTGAACCGGCACTCGATCCCGATGGTTCCCGTGGGGCTCAGTGATGAGTACGGCGCGAGCGGGGCTTCGGCCGAGGCCGCGGCGGCGAACCCGAATAGCGACCTCGCTCTCTACGTCGAGTCGGACCAGGAGCAGATGAATGAAGCTCTGGTTGAACTGAGCCAGGCGTCGAACCTGTTCGTGCAGATGCAGTATGCGGGCGTACTCGATCCAGCCGCCCCGAGCTTGAATCAGCAGTCGCTAGGCACGCTGAATTATGCACAATCACCCGGTCGCTCGCTGGGCGAAGCGCGCGATGAGGTTGAGGAGCTGGACCGCGAAGCGGCGCTCGGCAAAAACGTGCGGCCACAGGCCCGGGCCAGCGTGCCGGCGCAGCGATTCCGCGTGGAACCGCCAGCTCCCGCGGAAGCATCTCGCGAGATTCTGACGACGCGCGACGATGCCGATTCAATTCCGCTCGACACAAATGCCAGACGCTTTTCCATGCCTGTGGAGGACTTAGACTCGAAGGAAGCCGGCGCCGAGATGGCCGAACTTAAGAATGGTTACCAAACCGTTCTGAATGTTCCGCTCTTCGAACTCAAGCAACAGATGACTCCCCCGAAAACGGCGAATCAAGCGAAGAAGCTGGCCGACGAAGCAGGCACTACTGAGTTCTTCTCCAGAGATCAGGCCGGCCAGCGCGGGGCCGATCGAGCGGAATCGACGGTCGAGAATGAAGTGCGCGGTCTCGCCGCGAAGTCGGGTCCGCCCGTTCAACGCCGGCTGCGACTGCTCGTCGTGCTCGAATCGCAGCCCGACAGCGCGAAGGCCTTGAAGGCGAGGTCTGACTTGCCCGCCGGACCTGTCGAAGCCCCCCTCCCGGCCCGCAAGAAGGGCTGATTCGCTTCCCCCTGCCTACGGAAACTGCAACAGCGGCAATTCGGTCGGCAGGCCGTGCCCTCCGCAGTGATACAGGGCTTTCGGCACCGATGCGTCGAGCGCTGCTTCGGCACGACGCTGCGGATCGGCGGCCTGAGCGGCCGGCATGAGCAGGTCGAACAGCCCGATCGGAAATTCGTATTCGATGACGCGTGCGCTCTCGACCTTCATCTTTCCCCGAAGGGCGGCGAGCGCGTCTTCCTCGAAGCCGATCTCGTCGATCAGGCCGGCGTCAAGAGCCTGCTGCGCCGTGTAAATCTGCCCCGTCGCCAGCTCCCGAACGCCGGCGTCGTCGAGTTTGTTGCGATTCGAGTCGATCACGCCGATGAAGCGATCGAACGAGTCGGCGAGAATCGCCTTCCAGACGACTTCGTCCTTCTCCGAAAGTGGACGAAAAGGATTCAGTGAGTCCTTCAACTCGCCGGTCTTCAACGAGTCGGAATGCACGCCGATCTTGTCGGCGAGTCCCGAGACGTCGAACCGGGGCACGATGACGCCGATCGAACCGGTCCAAGTCGTCGGTTCAGCGAACAATAGCCCCTCGGGTCCGGCGCCCATCGCAACGTAAAGCCCTCCCGACGCCGCCAAGCGCTTCATGCTGACGACGATCGGTTTCTTCGCGCGCAGACGTTCGAGACGGTGGTAAATCTGGTGACTGTCGGCGACGAGCCCGCCGGGGCTGTCCACGATCAGCAAGACGCCGGCGACGTCTTCGTCGTCTTCAGCGCGTTCCAGGGCCGACAGGATTCGGCCGGTGAACGGCGGCGAAATCGTGCCGACGACTTCGATTCTCGCGATCTTCGCCTTCGCGCCGCGGTCGCCGTCGTAGAAGTGCTCCGCTGGCGGCTCAGAGCCGGCGTAATAGTCGTCGTACTTCGACCAGAAGACGAGGTTCACGACGACCGAAGCGGCCAGCAGCGACGCAGCGAGCCAGAAGCGACGCCGCCACTTGGGAACGATCTTGGTCGGCGTGACGACGGAGTGTGTCATAGGTTCCGCCACGAGAAGGCTCCGTCGGAATGGGATGACAGAAGGAAGAATGAAAAATGTGGAGTGAAAAGTGCGAATTGCAGACTGAGTCTGAACTCCGCGACCTCTGTGCCTCCGCGTGAGGCTTTGCTCGTTGTGACGAACTTCGCTCGCGAAGCAACGTCTCGTGCTCATTGAGAGCGGGCATGAAAAGCGGAAAGCTCGGGAGAGCTTCGCCCTCCTCGGAGCTTTCCAAGACCCTCTGAGAGATCTCAGCACAGTCGGTCGCACCGCGGCGTGTCAAGCCGGGGGGAGTTTGTCGATCGTGCGGGTCGTTCCGGCGGCGCGACCGGTCTCTCGGGAATCGTCGGCAAGGTCGGCACGCACGCCAAAATCGGAACAACCGGATGTTCGATGAATAGAGCTACTGGGACGCCGCGCGATTCCCCGGCGGGATCGGAGATTTCCGATTTCGCCTCGCGGCGCACCCCGTCGCGAAACGGCGCGACTCGGACGCTTTGGCAACGGACGCCGGTGGTTCCGCGGGGGGCGGCAACGACCGGACGGAGGAGGCGTCGGACCCATGGTTCGCTTTCGTAACATGAAACGGTCGCCGGGCGGCATCCGCCCCTGGGCCGCCGGACTGGTGCTCGCGGCAACGGGACCGGCACTCGCCGCTCCTTCACCGAACGAGACGCTGAATTCGGCGGTGACGCGCGAACTCGACGCCCTGCAGAAGGAAATGGGCGTCCGGCCCGCGGTCGTCGATGACGAAGCGGCCCCGCGTCGTCTGCCCGGCGTCGATGACGAAGGCGTGCGACCGGTTTCCGACCAGCAGCCGCAAACGGGGGCGACGACGCAGCCCGCGCCGACAAAGCCGCAGCCGACTCCCGCCCAACTCGAGGTGATGAAGAAGCTCGAGGAAATGTATAAGCGGGACGGCCGCGAGATGCCTTCGATGCGCATCAAGGACGCACCGAACACGTATCTGCCGAAGGAGCGGATGCCGACTCCCAAGAAATCGGCATCGACGGCTCCGTCGATGATTCAGCCGGCGTCTTCGCCGTCGACTCAGCGGCCGACGCAGATCGACTCGCCGCGCACACCGGCGGATCAGAGCCGCTCGTCGAACAACTATTCGTCGTTATTCGACGGTAAGGCTCCCGCCAGCACTCGCAAGCCTTCGTTGCTCGATCGGCTTCGCGGCAAAGGTTCATCAAAGTCGGCGAGCACGTCGAAGAACGATGGCGGGCTCTTCGGCAAGCTGCTGAGCCCGTTCCGGCCGGCGTCGAAGCCGCAAACTCTTCCGCCGCATCACCTGCCGGCACCGGCGCCGCTGCCGGAATACGACACCCCAGCCAACATCGCCGAGCAGCCGTTCGACGCTCCGCGCGCTTTCGAGCAAGCGCCGGCCCGGCCGCTGGCGCCTCAAAACGTCGCGAGGTCGATGTCGGCCCCTCCGGCCGCGCCGCTGGCAACGGCTCGCGAAGCGAATCCCTTCGCGGAAGCCGAAGAGTCGATGATGGTGATCAGCCCCGCACGGCCGCATCCGTTCGAGGACGCCTTCCTCGAAGTTCGCGGCGAGCCCGCGGCGGACATCGCGTTCGTCGCCGCCATCGACCCTGCCTTCTCAGATGAAGAGACATTCGAGGTCGACGCGCCGCGAACGCTCGATCCTGAAACCTTCGCGGACTCCGAGGATTTCGCGCCGGTCGCCCCCGAGGCCGCTCCGGCGCAGATCACCTCGCAGCAGGCGACGGCCGCCCGCTACGCCGAATTGCAGCGGAAGCTCGCCGAGCGATCGGGCTTGGGCGGCTTTCAAGGCTTCTGCCCCGTGGCGCTGCGTGATCGCCGCGAACTGCTCGACGCCCGACCCGAGTTCCTGAGCATCCATGAAGGACGCACCTACGAGCTGGCCTCGGCCGAAGCCAAGGCGCGGTTCGAAGCCGACCCGGCGAAGTACGCTCCGATGAGCCAGGGGAACGACGTCGTGCTCGTCTCACGCGGCGAACTCGAAGCGGAAGGCAATCTGAACTTCGCCGTCTGGTTCAAGGATCGCCTGTACCTGTTCCGCACCGCGGCGACGCTTCGCGAGTTCAGCGCCGAACCATCGAAGTTCGCCATCGTCGAATAACGCCAAGCCTGTTGCGAGACCGTTGCCAGCCTTCGCCCCTGCAGGTCACAGACTTGCGGGGGCGAAGGTGTTTTTTGCCTTGGATGAGAGCAATCAATCCATCCGGAAACCGGGCGCTCCGGCCATCAGCCACGCGACGAAGCCACCGCAGAAAGACACGATGAAGCCGCAGACGGCGAATAGGATCGCGAGAACCACCCGGACGCCGATGGACCATCTGACGAGCATCAGGCCGCCGATGAATGGAAGGACGAAACCGGCAAAAAGGCAAAGAGGGAAGAGGTCTCTCTCCTCCCCAAACATCCTAAGAATCGCCATGAGCAATCCGCAGCATACGACTGCCGTCGGCGGGCCCCCCCAAAATCAGAAGCCAAGGCACATACTCCGACCGAGGATCGTCATCCGATGTGAATCGCGTTGCCATCGGAAGTCGCTCGCCGCACCCGCCGCAGTTCGAAGGCCCGAGCGCATTCTCGTGACCACATAGCGGACAGTGGCGGGAGTCGGTGGCGATCAGCGAAAGGTAGGTCGGGTCCAATTTGACTCTTCCTGTGCCGGCCCTACAACCACATCGCCTTCGCGACGATCGCAAGTTTCTTCCAGCGGGGCAGCTCGATGCGGCGGCGGAACACCTCGTACTCGCTGCGTTCAAGTTCGTCGAGCAGCCCGCCGTAGATGCCGCGCATCGCCGCGAGGACCGGGCGGCCGGCCGGATGAACCAGCCGACCCAACGGTTCCGCCTTCCGGTAGAACTCGCGGGCTCGGGTCGCTTCGAACGCCATGAGCCGGCGGAAGCGTTCGTCGTGGACCGCGGCGGCTAAGTCTTCCCGGCGATAGCCGAAGCGGTCGAGATCCTCCGTCGGCAGATAGACACGGCCCATCGCGGCGTCTTCGCCGACATCACGCAGGATGTTCGTGAGCTGGAACGCGAGGCCGCATTCGATCGCCCGATCAATCGCCTCGTCACCCTCAAAGCCCCAGACGTGGACGCAGCAGATGCCCACCGCACCGGCGACGTGGTAGCAATAGGCGGCGAGCTGCTCGAAAGTCTCGTAGCGCGTCGGCGACAGGTCCATCTCGACGCCTTCAATCACGGCAAGCAGCGCTTCGCGAGGAATCTGTTTACGCCCGACGACGTCCACCAGCGCCGGCAAGACCGGATGATTTGTCTCGCCGGTTTCGAGGGCCGTCATGACATCGCCGCGCCATTCGTTGAGTGACCGGCGGCGCGTTTCCAGATCGATCGAGAGATCATCGCCCAGGTCGTCGCAAATCCGCATGTACGCATAAAGAGCGCACATATCGCGACGGACGTCGGCCGGAAGTGCGAGGAACGAGTAGTAGAAGTTCTTCGCCGTGCGTTTCGCGAGCCGCTGACAGTACGCGAACGAATCCGCGAGATTTCGATCAGCGACTCGAGTCGGGGCACTCATCGCCGACCTCGCCATGAACTCGCGATCGCTCGCCCGCTCGCGCAAACGGCGAGACGGCCTGTGTCGAACTTCGTCAATTTCGGCCGCGTTTCCCAGACGCGGTAACCGATCGCTTCGATGCGATCGCAAATGCGCAGTCCGCCCATCGCGAACATTGCGATGACGATCTTGAGACGCCCCGGCATTCGATCGGCGAGCGGAAGACCCGCGGTCAGCATCTCACGGGCACGATCGACCTCGAACTTCATCAACTCAACAAAGGCCGGCGTGGTGCGTCGGGCCGTGAGATCATCATCGGCGTAACCGAACCGCATGCGATCTTCTCGCGACAGGTAGACCCGGCCGATCGCGAAATCGCGGGCGACGTCCTGCCAGAAATTGATGAGCTGCAGCCCCGTGCAAACGGAGTCGGAGAGAGCGACGTTCTCTTCGTCATACCGGTCGCACAGGCGAAGCACGATGCGTCCCACGGGATCGGCGCTGCGGCGACAATAGTCTCGCAACTCCTCGAAACTCTCATACGCGGTTTTCGTCTGATCCTGTCGGAACGCCGAGATCAGATCGTCGAACGGCTCCTTCGGCAGCCTGTGCCTTCTGATCGTCTTGGCGAGGGCGACGAACACCGGATGCCACGCTTCGCCGCGGTAGCAAGCGTCGAGTTCCGATTGCCACCAGTCGAGCAGCCGGAGGGAATCCTCGGTGCCGGCGACTTCGTCGCCGAGGTCGTCGGCCCAGCGGCAAAAGGCGTAAACATTCGCGAAATCCTGCCGAAGCGCCTTCGGCAATGCGAACGAGAGCACCGAAAAGTTCTCGTCATGCCCTCCGGCCAGCGATCGGCAATGGTCCTCCGCGGCAGCGGTCGAAACGGCCCGCCCGGACGCCTGTGGTCCGAACCGGTCGAGCAGTTTCGCGAACTCGCGATCGGCGACGGAGAGAGACATCGGCACGAGGTATCGGCGGCAGAGGTTCAGGCTCCGATCATACGTCTGGAGCGGCCTCGATGCACCGTGGACGATCGCCTGGCTTCCGCGAATGCATCCGGGAGGATAAAGTGACTGCGTATGCCGCTCCCCTCTCCCTCGGGAGAGGGGTCGGGGGTGAGGGGTTGTCTCACGCGACGCCACTGCTTGCGGTCGAATCGTCTGGCGAAGGTCCGACGCTTTCGGCGCGGCCTTGAGCGAAGTCAGCGCCGCCTCATCCCCTCACCCCTGCCCCTCTCCTCAGAGAAGACGGGGTTTTTGGCTTGGCTCGCTCCCCAAATCCTCGCTTTCACACGTCACTGGTGTCTTCATGTCCGTCCCCAAGGTCGCCATCGTCGGGCGGCCGAATGTCGGCAAAAGCTCGCTCTTCAACTGGATCGTGCGCCGCCGCGTCTCGATCGTCGATCCGACGGCCGGCGTCACTCGCGACCGCGTGACCACCGTCGTCCATGAAGGCGAGCGGTTCTTCGAACTGGTCGACACCGGCGGTATCGGCGTCGTCGACAGCGATGCTCTCGAAGAGGAAATTGAACGTCAGATCGAGATCGGCCTGAACGTCGCGGACCTTATACTGTTCGTCGTCGATGCGAAGGCCGGTCGCACGTCGCTCGACATCGACGTCGCCGAGCGATTGCGGCACCTGCCGGCCCCCAAGGTGCTGGTCGTCAACAAATGCGACGGCGAGCGGACGAAAGCCGAAGCCCCCGACTTTTTCGGACTCTGCGACGGCCCCGCCGTCCTTACGAGCGTGCACGGCAATCACGGTCGCGACGAATTGATCGACACGGTCCTGGCGAACCTTCCCCCGGCTGATGAGACGGAGCCGGCGGACGGTGCGGCGCTCGCCGCCGATCCGGAACTGCATCTGGCGATCGTCGGTCGCCGCAATGCGGGCAAGAGCACGTTCATCAATTCGCTCGCCGAGGAAGAGCGCGTGATCGTGAGCGAGGTCGAAGGCACGACCCGCGACAGCATCGACGTCCGATTCGACGTCGACGGCAAGACGCTCGTCGCCATCGACACCGCCGGCGTACGGAAGCGAAAGAGCATTGCCGGCGACATCGAGTTCTACAGCCTCGTGCGGGCGAAAGAGAGCATCCGCCGAGCCGACGTCGTGCTGATGTTCTTCGATTCCACGAAAACGGTGTCGCGGGTCGACAAGCAGCTCGTTGAAGAAATCTACGAGAGTCACAAGCCCTGCATCTTCGTGGTCAATAAATGGGACCTTGGACTCGCCGCCGACATGACGAGCGAGAAGTGGGTGAAGTACCTCGGCATCAGCTTCCCCACGATGACCTACGTGCCGATCGCGTTTCTGACGGCGAAAGATTCGAAGAACATTCGGCAGGTCGTGAACCTCGCTCAATCGATCTTCAAGCAGGCCCGTGAGCGCGTCGGCACCGGTAAGATCAACGAAGTTCTGCGTTCCGCGATCGATCGGAAGCAACCTCCGTACAAGGCGAACCGCCGACCGAAGATCTACTACGCGACGCAGGTCTCAACCGAGCCGCCGACGATCGTGATGAAGTGCAACGACCCAAAGATCTTCAGCGCCGACTGGACCCGATACCTGCTCAGCGTGTTTCGCGAGAAGCTGCCGTTCGCCGAAGTGCCGATCCGGCTGATCTTTCGAGCACGGGAAAGCGCGGATGCTTCTTGAGTCGTCCGGCACAACCCGCAGGCTTGCGGCTGACCTGGCTGCTGCGGCTTATTCGCGCGACCGCAGTTTCCCGGCCGACGATTCGAAGTAGCGGCGTCGGCGGGCGGCGTCGGGCTTGGCGGTGCGAGAGGCTTCGCTCAGGTCGGCGAGGTTCGCCGTGCAGTAGCGACAGCCGAGCGTGCGGATGTGAAAGTCGACGTAGGCGACATGCGCCTCGTCGAGCGTGCCGAGCAGATACGATCCGAGTTCGGTTCGCTCGGGACACGACAACCGTTCGCTCCGCCAGATCGAACCGACGCTGTGATAGGCGAGATCACGACGGAGAGCCAGCGCGGCCGCTCGTCGTCGCAGTGTTTCATGCTCCCGAAGCGCCTTCTCGACCGCGGCGAGTTCGGCGAGCGGCAGCTGCTCTTGCAGGTACGCCGTCAGTTGCTCGTCGGTGATGTCGAGCGCTGGCATGAGCGGGGCCCTCGTCTTGCGGTTCTCGATCCGTTGCGGCTTCGGGTCGCGTCCTGTCGCGTCGGTCGGCCGCAGACGGGCTGCTTGCGACGTCGCGCGGCCCCCGTTAGCATACCGGCACGCTCAAGGTGGCGGCAGGGCCAGTTCTTGGCCAAACGTTCGCCCGCCTGAATTGGATCACTGGTTTTGCCGCGCGGACCGCAACTTTCGGGTCCGACGCGACCTTCAGAACAAGGACAGCCCTGTGGCGGTGTCAGCGAAAAAGCTCGGCCTCGACGAGTTGAAGGATAAGGCCAAGGCGATCCGCCGGCACATCATCGACATCACGACTGAGGCGGCGAGCGGCCACCCGTCGAGCAGCCTGTCGGCGACCGAGGTCGTGACGGCACTGTTCTTCGGCGGCTTCATGAAGCTCGATCCGAAGAACCCGACGGCGAAGGAACGCGACCGCTTCGTGCTCTCGAAGGGCCATGCCGTTCCCGTGCTGTATGCCGCCATGGCGGAAGCGGGATTCTTTTCCGTCAAAGACATCATGAGCCTGCGGAAGCTCGGCAGCGTGTACGAAGGCCACCCGAACATGGCCCGGCTGCCCGGCATCGAGGCCAGCACGGGATCGCTCGGCCAAGGTTTGAGCTTCGGCCTCGGTCAGGCGCTCGGCGTGCGGATGGACAAGATCGACTCGCACGTCTACGTGATGACCGGCGACGGCGAGATGGGCGAGGGGCAGGTCTGGGAGGCCATCGCCGCCGCCGAGAAGTACAAGACCTCGAACCTGACGCTCATCATCGATCAGAACGGCTACCAGCAGACCGGTTCGACGAAAGAGGTGCTCGACCTGACCGCCTTCGGCCCCAAGGTCGAGGCATTCGGCTGGCACGTGCAAACGATCAACGGCAACGACATGGGCGAGGTCGTGAAGGCTCTCGAAGCGGCCCGCAAGATCACCGATCGCCCGACCTGCATCGTCTCGCAGACGAAGAAGGGCTTCGGCATCCTGCCGGTGCTCGAGAAAGAAAAAGACCTCAACTATCACGGCAAGCCGCTGTCGAAGAAACTCGCCGAGGAAGCGTTGGCGCTGCTGTCGTAAGGCGAGAGATCTCGAAACCCCTCTCCTCTGGGGAGAGGGGGCAGGGGTGAGGGGAGCGAGGCGGCGGTGACTTCTTGCAAGCCGCGCAACTCCCTTAAAGATTTGTCACGCAAAACAAACACAAGCACAAACGGAGCGTCGGGCATCCCCTCACCCCCGGCCCCTCTCCCCAGGGAGAGGGGCGATCGCGTGAGGACGGGCTGAAAGCTCCCGCGAACTACGGAATCATCGCATCATGGCAGGCGCAGCGGCGGGCGGCACGACTCTTGGTGAAAAGGCCGGCCTGAAGATGGGCCAGGCGACCCGCGACGCGTTCGGCGACGCGCTTCGCGATCTCGGCGATGAATTTCCCGAGATCGTCACCGTCGACGGCGACGTCGGCAACAGCACCCGCACCGAGGTCTTCGCGAAGAAGTATCCGAATCGCGCGGTGAACGTGGGCATCGCCGAAAGCAACATGGTGAGCGTGGCGGGCGGACTCGCCTCGACGGGCAAGACGGCCGTCACGGCGAGCTTCGCCTGCTTTCTGATGAACAACGCGTTCGACCAGATTCGCATGTCGGTCGCGTTCCCGAAGCTCAACGTCAAGCTCGTCGGCTCACACGCCGGCATCTCGATCGGCGAAGACGGCCCGAGCCAGATGGGCATCGAAGACGTGAGCCTCGCCTGCTCGCTGCCGAACGTGGTCGTGATGGTTCCGTCGGACGCCGCCAGCACCAAGGCCGCCGTGCGAGCGATGATCGAGCACAAGGGACCGACCTACCTGCGGCTCGGCCGGCCGAAGGTGCCGATGATCTACGGCGACAGTTGCAAGGACTTCAAGATCGGCAAGTCGATCACCGTGCGTGACGGCGGCGACGTGACGATCATCGCCAACGGACTGATGGTCTCGGCCGCTCTCGACGCCGCCAAGGATCTCGAAGACGCCGGCATCCAGGCCCGCGTCATCGACATGCACACCGTCAAGCCGATCGATCGCGACGCGATCGTCAAGGCGGCCAAAGAGACGGGCGCGATCGTCGTTGCGGAAGAGCATCTGCATCACGGAGGTCTCGGCTCGGTCGTGGCGCAGGTCGTCAGCGAGACGCACCCGGTCCGGATGGCGTATGTCGACGTCGGCGACTGCTACGCCGAGAGCGGCGATCCCGACGGCCTGCTGCAAAAGTATGGGCTGACGGCCGAGAACATCGTCAAGGCCGTCAAGTCGCTCAAGAAGTGAGGAATGCGGCTCAGGCACTCAAGCTTTGAAACGGGGGGCGATCCGACGCCTCCCGTTTTTTTGAGCCGTGCTGGTTGTTCACGAATCGCTGTCGAACCATGCTTCCGACAGCGGACCGAATCGGGCCGGTCGGACGCGACCTTACGATGATCGAGTACCGCGGTGATCGAGTACCGGCGATTTCATAATTCGGACCCGCCTCGCCTCGTGGCTTTGTGGCACGACTGCCGGCTGTCGCGGGGCGCCGCCGGCGGCTTCTCGTGCGACGCCTTCGAGCTGTTGAACTTCGCCCAGCGTTATTTCGATCGCGACGGGCTGATCCTGGCGATCGATTCCGAGTCCGACGAAGTCGTCGGCATGATTCACGCCGGCTTCGGCCCGAATGACGCTCATTCCGACATCGACGCCGGCGTCGGCGTGATCTGCCTGGTGCTCGTGCGGCCCGACTTCCGCCGGCAGGGCATCGGCCGCGAACTCGTGCGTCGGGCCGAAGAGTATCTACAGACGCGCGGCTCCGAAACATTGATCGCCGGGCCGGCGGCGCCGTTCGATCCGTTCTACGTCGGCCTGTACGGCGGAAGCCAGCCCTCCGGCTTTCTCGAATCCGATCCCGACGCCGCGCCGTTTCTCGCCGCCGTGGGATATCAACCGGTCGAGCGTTTCGCCGTGATGCAGCGCGACCTGCAAACGGGCCGCGACCCGATGAGCTTCAAGGTCGTGACGATCCGGCGCAAAACCGAGCTCGGCATGACCGGTGCGCCGGCGAATCCCACCTGGTGGTGGATGACGCGCTACGGCCGGCTCGACTCGCTGCGCTTCCTGCTCGTGCCGAAATTGGGCGGCGAGCCTCTGGCGGCCGTCACGGTGCTCGGGCTGGATCTTTATTTACCGAAGTGGCAGGAACGCGTCATCGGCCTCACCGATCTCGTGGTGCCCGAAGACGAACGCCGCAAAGGCTACGGCCAGGCGCTGCTGCTCGAACTCTCGCGACGCCTGCGCGAGGAACTCGTCAACAAGGTCGAAGCGCATGTTTCGGAATCGAATTCCGAGGCCGTGAAGACATTTGAGGCCGGAGGCTTCGCCCGGATCGATACCGGAATCGTGTATCGCAAAGCGAGCGGAGAGGAAGTAGGTCAGGTTCTCACGGGGGGTTTCGCTCCCGTTGAGAAACCAAGGCAAAACGCCTGTTCGCCCTTTGATCGATAGGACTTGCGTCCGGTCGCCTGATTCACGTCTTGTCAGGAACTCT
>JACCRE010000257.1 GCA_013813775.1 Planctomycetaceae bacterium | reverse complement strand
CCTCACCCCTGCCCCTCTCCCGAGGGAGAGGGGTTCCTGCGCGACGCTATCGACTTTGAGCACCACAAAGGGCTTGCAACAACCGTGACCGATTTTTCCGTCGCCCGATATCGACAATTGGTCAGCGAGCTTCAAGAAGGCATCGCAGCTCGCGTGCGGTCCGAAGCGGAACTCGCCGCGTTCGATACCGCTGCGAACGAAGACACGTCGGGCTGGGATCTGCAAACGACGCTCGAGGCTCTGGAAAAGGACATTCAGCGCCAGCAGTCGGAGATCGACGAACGTCGCGAAGGCGAACGACGTGCGTTCGAGGAACGCTTTCGCGGCGAGACGGCGGGCATCGACTCGGAATGTTCTCGCACGGTCGGCTTCGTCCGCCAGCGGTTCAATGACGACGTCGCGATCGTCGAGCAGAAGCACGAAGAGAACCACTGGATGCTGTCGTCGCTCATGGACGACGACTCCGAAAACAGCCCTAAGCACCAGTACGAAACGGCGCGGCACCAACTGGAGGATGCGCGCGATCGGCTTGCGGCTCGTTGGGAGGAACTCAAGGCGATCTACGCGCAGGCCACCGAGTTGCTCGAGCAGCGTCGCCAGCGAATCACGAGCGGGCACGAGGCAACCGTCGCACCTCGCACTCGCAAAGAAGCTCTCGAGGGATTTGACGCCGCGGATGCGGCAATCCGGTCGCATCTCGGCACTCTCAAGCGGCAGAAGGTGTCTCGCCTGTTCGCCGGTTGGTTCATTGTCCTGCTGACGCTGCTGCTTTGGGGCGGGCTGTTTGCCGCAGGCTATTTCGTCATCGACCTGGCGGCTCTGGGAGGCGGCGAAGTGAAGCCTCTCAGTCGGGTTCTGATGAGTGCCGGAGCCGCCGCGGCGATGACCGTGCTTGTGTTGGGCGTGCTCTGGGGGATCGCTTCGCGCCAGACGTCGAACGCGTTCGTTCCCTTGCATGAAAACCTGCTGGTCGCACAGGCGCATCATCAAAACTGGCTCACGTACGCGAAGGACGAGCTCCGCCGGCGCGAGAAGGATTTTCGGGATCGTTACGACACAATGGTCGCACGCCGCGATGCTTCAGAAAGGCGTTTCGACGAAGAACGCGAACGGCAGATCTCGGACCTGAAAGCGGAGCGCGATCGCGACCTCGCCGAGCCGGAACATCGCCGCGAAGAGGTGCGGCGCGAAGCGTCTGAACGCCGGAACCGAGACCTGCTCGCGTCAGAAGCGACGTACCGACGCGAGACGGTGACGTTGCGAAGCTGGTTCGAGCGGGAGCGCGACCGCCTGACGCGAGAACACGAATCGCAGTACGCCGCTCGCGTCGAACGGCGTCGGGAACTGCTCGCCGCCATGTCTGAGGCTTGGACGCGAAGCCTGGCAGCGCTGAATGAGTTCGCCGATGCAGCCTCCGCCAACAGCCGGAAGCGATTCCAGGACTGGAATGCGATCGCCGAGTCGAAAGAGGCTCCGCCGGAAGCCATTCCAGATGGTATCCGCATAGGCGATTACGAAATCGATCTGCGTCGTTTGAAGAACGGCGTGCCGAGTGACGCCAATCTTTCAGCGGCTCCTTCGGTCGTTCGCGTTCCCGCTGTCTTGCCGTTCCCGAATCATCCGTCGCTGGCGCTCAAGTCGTCGGAGGAAGGCCGCGCCGCCGCGGTCGAGATTCTGCAGGTTGCGATGCTGCGAATGCTCACGCTGTTACCGCCGGGCAAGGTCCGGTTCACGGTCATCGATCCGCTCGGCCTCGGCGAGAACTTCGCCGCGTTCATGCACCTCGCGGACTTCGACGAGTTGCTGATCTCGGGACGCATCTGGACCGAGCCCGATCAGATCGAACGGCAGCTTGGTAATCTCACCGAGCACATGGAGAGCGTCTTTCAGAAGTACCTGCGCAACGAATTCGAATCGATCGAGGAATACAACGTTCACGCGGGCGAAGTCGCGGAGCCGTACCGCGTGCTCGTCGTCGCCAACTTTCCGACCGGCTTCACCGAACGAGCCGCACAACGGCTCGCCAGCATCGCGACGAGCGGCCCACGTTGCGGCGTGTTCACACTGACGAGCATCGACACAAAGCCGAGCCTGCCCCACGGCTTCGACCCAGCGAATCTCGAAACCGGTGCGACGCTGTTGCGCTGGCAGAGCGGCGAGTTCGTCACGAACGCTTTCGGACCCGAGGCGATTCCGTTGAGGGCCGACAGCCCGCCACGGCCGGCGATCTTCTCGTCGATCGTCCGCAAAGTCGGCGAGCAATCGAAAGACGTGCGTCGCGTCGAAGTGCCGTTCCGACGCATCGTTCCGGCTGAAGACCAGTTCTGGACGGCCGATAGCCGCAAAGGCATCGACTGCCCTCTTGGGCGGTCCGGTGCGACGAAGCTGCAACACATGCGGCTCGGCAGCGGCACGTCGCAACATGTGCTCGTCGCCGGCAAGACGGGTTCCGGCAAGTCCACGCTGCTGCACGTGCTCATCGCCAATCTCGCGCTGCGTTACAGCCCGAGCGAAATCGAGTTCTATCTGATCGATTTCAAGAAGGGCGTGGAGTTCAAGACTTTCGCCACGCATGAACTGCCGCACGCCCGCGTGATCGCCGTCGAAAGCGACCGCGAGTTCGGCACGAGCGTGCTGGAGCGACTCGACGCGCTGCTCAAGGCGCGCGGCGACGTCTTTCGTGAAGTCGGCGTGCAAGATGTCGAGTCATTCCGCAATGTCCGGCCCGGCATTCCCATGCCCCGTATCCTGCTGGTGGTCGACGAGTTTCAGGAGTTCTTCACCGAAGACGATCGTTACTCACAGACGGCGTCGCTACTGCTTGATCGCCTCGTGCGGCAGGGCCGGGCCTTCGGCATTCACGTGCTGCTGGGCTCGCAATCGCTCGGCGGAGCCTATTCGCTGGCCCGGACGACGATCGGACAGATGGCCGTCCGCGTGGCCCTTCAATGCAGCGAAACCGACGCACATCTGATCCTGAGCGAAGAGAACGCCGCCGCCCGTTTGCTCACCCGGCCCGGCGAAGCGATCTACAACGACGCGAACGGCATGGTCGAAGGCAACAACCCGTTTCAGGTCGCATGGCTCAGCGACGGCGAAGAGTCGAGCTATCTCGAACGCATCGCTGCGCTCGCCCGGCGGAACGGCCTGCCTCCGGTTTCGACGGTCGTGTTCGAAGGCAACGTGCCGGCCGATCCGTCGTGCAACCAGGAACTGATCGCCAGTCTTTCGAAGCGCGAGGAGCAGGAGGAAACCCTCAAACGCGACGCCATCCCAACGGCGTGGCTCGGCGAATCGGTCGCGATCACCGGACCGACCGCCGTTGTGTTCCCGCCACGTGCCGGAACGAATCTCCTTCTCGTCGGGCAGGACCGGGCCGCGGTCACCGGTATCTTTTCGGCTTGCATCGCGGCGCTTGCAGCCGGGGCCGTCGCCCCGGCGAAGAGTGAAAGCCTCGAATCGATCTTCCTGTTCGGCGCCGACGCGAGTTCCAACGGTCACGCCGGCCGCTTTGGTGCGACGATCGACGCCGCACGGTCGTCGGTGCGACGTGTCGCGCCGGAACGCGCGGCGGCGACGATCGAAGAGATCTCCGCGGAAGTGACGCGGCGTCAGGATGCGGAAGTCGGCTCACCGCCTTTATTCGTCTTCATCGAAGACCTAAGCCGTTTCCGCGATCTGCGCAAGTCGGACGACGATTTCGGCTTCAGCAGCTTCGATCGCGAGAAGCCGATCAGCGCCGGCAAGCGCTTCGCCGACGTGCTGCGCGACGGTCCCGCCGTCGGCGTGCACTCGATCGTGTGGTGCGACTCGTACAACAATCTCGACCGCGGGCTCGGCCGACAGTTGCTGCGCGAGTTCGAGATGCGAGTCGCGTTCCGGATGAGCGCCGCCGATTCGAGCAACCTGATCGACTCTCCCGCCGCCAGCCGGCTCGGTGCGAATCGCGCGCTGCTGCATCTCGACGACCGCGGCACGACCGAAAAGTTTCGCCCGTACGGACCGCCCTCGGACGCCTGGATTAAGCAGCTTCGCGGTGAAGTGCCCGTCAAGGATTCGGACGAACCGTCGGACGAACTCAACATCGACGAGTGGGTGATCAGTTGAGCCGGCGACGGTGCGGTTTCGGCGTCACGACGTGCGATTCGAGAGCGACTCGCGAAGAGCCTCGAGCGATTCTCCGATCGAGGCCCGAATACGCATTGTTTCCTCAGCGGCTTTCGAGCTGTCCTTCAGCGACTCGTAGCGCACGAGGGCAATCTGCCGCAGCTGGTCGGGAGTGTCGGGCCGGCTAGATTTGACGGTGAAGGCTTCGTCGTCGAACGGCTCGGCGCACACGATCACCGATCTCTCGCCCGCATCCTTATAGGCGGACGGCAGGCGGACCTCGTATCCGACGCGAGTGCCGCCGGTCAGCCGTGAAGGTTCGTCGGCACCGATCCGTGACGCGAAGTCGACGCAGGCAGGGCCGATGGCCGTTTCGCAGAAATCTTCCAACTCGTTGTTCGCCGCCACTACACGTCCTCCGCGAGAATCTTGGTCCGATCCTGCGATCGTAGCGAGAAGACGTTCCGCCGGGTGCCGGAGTTTTCCCCGCACCGCAGCAGTCAATGTCCCGGGTCGCCCGGCGGCTTGGCCGATCGCAGACGTTCGACGAACGCGGCGTGCTCCGGCGAGTCGATGCCGCGGCGCAGCGTGTCGATCGTGGCGGCGAGGTCCCCACTTAGTAAAGCCGCGAGATCGAGCCACAGGCCCGGGAAAACTTCGCTGCGCGCCACGCCGTCGTCGCTGACGATGAGCGGCTCGTAACGGCCTTCACACAAGACGAACCAGTCGATCGCCCGATCCTCGACCCGCCAGACCACGTATTCTTTGACGCCGTGCCGGCGGTAAAGCTCGAACTTGTCGTGAAGGTCGTAATTGATGCTGCTTGACGCGATTTCCGCGATCAGCTCGGGGCCGCCTGAGATGTAATCGTCTTCCGTATTCCTCGACGCTCCTCCGCAATGGGGCAAAAGGCGAAGGAACACGTCCGGCTGCGGTCCATTATCCAGATCCAGCTTGAGCGTCGATTCGGTTCCTGTTTCGGTTCCAGGCGTGCCGACCTCATACGTCGCCAGCCAATGGATGATCCGCGAATGGGGTTTGCCGTGAGCCTCGTGACGCACTGGGGAAAGCACGAGATACACTCTCCCATCAATGAGTTCCGCCTTGATACCGGGCATCGCCTCGTACCGGCGCAGAAATTCGCTCAGGGTCAAGCGATCGCCGTTGCGTAACGACGACGGATTGCTGAGCGGCTTCGGCCCGGCAAGCGGGGCTGCCGTCGTGGTGTCCGCTCGCTGACGGCGAGATCGAGTTTCGATCGACATCTTAGAGGTCGCCCATTCTGGAATTGTCGGATGAACGTTCTCACCATTCTATCGGCCGGATCACGCCGGTGGCGAGGAGTGTTCCAAACGCGATGCCGGTCGCCAGCAGGCCGCGGATCACCCACAGGGCACGCTCTTCGCCGAACCAGCCGACGAGTCGCTGGCCCTTCGGCGTGGCTTCGAGCAGCCAGCGGTGGTGCCACAGCCCCAAGCCGCACAAGGCGACGGCGACCACGCCGATGAGCACGCGTTCGTTCATGGCGGACGACGAAGAAGCCCGCCTCCATGAGCGAAGCGGGCTTGGGAAGACGAAGCTGAAACTGCGTCAGGCGAGACTCATCGTCACCGTCTTCAGCTCGGTGTAGTTGTTGAGGGCCGCCTCGCCCAACTCCCGGCCGAGACCGCTTTGCTTGAAGCCGCCGAACGGGGCCGCGGCGTCGAAGGCGTCGTAGCAATTGATCCAGACCGTGCCGGCCCGCAGGCCGTTCGCGGCACGATGAGCCTTGGCCACGTCGCGCGTCCAGACAGCCGCCGCGAGGCCATAACAGGTCTTGTTGCCTCTCTCGATGACTTCATCGACCGTCTTGAAGGGCAGCACGCTCATCACCGGGCCGAAGATCTCCTCCTGAGCGATGACCATGTCATCCTTGACGCCGCTGAAGACGGTCGGCTCGACGAAAAAGCCTCGCTCGCCGAACCGGCCGCCGCCGGTGAGCACCTTCGCCCCCTGCTGCCTGCCCTTCTCGATGTAGCCGAGAATCTTGTCGAACTGTTCGCGATCGACCTGCGGACCCTGAATCGTGTTCGGATCGAAGGGATCGCCCAGCCGGCGTCCCTTCGCCCGCTCGACGCATCTCTCGACGAACTCGTCGTGAATCTTCTCTTCGACGAACAGTCGGCTGCCCGCACAGCAGCACTGCCCCTGATTCAGGAACAGCGCGACCTCGGCCCCGGCGACGGCGGCATCGAGATCGGCGTCCGCGAATACGATGTTGGGGCTTTTTCCGCCGAGTTCCAGAGTCACTCGCTTCAGAGTGTCCGCCGCGCCGCGCATGATGAGCTTGCCGACCTCGGTCGAACCCGTGAAGGCGACCTTATCGACGCCGGGGTGCTTCACGATCGCACCGCCCGCCGTCGGTCCGAAGCCCGGAACGACATTAAGGACTCCGTCCGGGAAACCGGCTTCCTGAGCGAGGTCGGCGAGCCGCAGACAGGTGAGCGGCGTCTGCTCGGCGGGCTTCATCACGATCGTGCAGCCGGTGGCGAGGGCCGGCCCCCACTTCCATGCCGCCATCAGCAGCGGGAAGTTCCACGGAATGATCTGCCCCGCGACGCCTACCGGTTCCTTGCGCGTGTAACAGAAGAAGTCGCCGCGAACGGGAATCGTTTGCCCGTGAATTTTATCAGCCCAGCCGGCGTAGTAGCGGATGCAGTCGATCGCGAGCGGCAGGTCGCCGTTGCGGCTGTCGCTGATCGGCTTGCCGTTGTCGAGCGTTTCGAGCGCGGCCAGCTCGTCCAAATTCTCTTCCATCAAGTCGGCGAGACGGTTCAGCATGCGCCCGCGATCACGGGCGTCGGTCTTCCGCCACGGTCCACTGTCGAACGCTTGGCGAGCGGCCTTCACGGCTCGATCGACATCGGCGGCGTCGCCTTCCGCGACGTCGGCGATCAGTTCCTCGGTCGCCGGATTGAAAGTCTGAAACGTCTTGCCGCTCGCGGCGTCCACCCACCGGCCGCCGATAAAGCACTGGGTGCGACGAACCTTCGGCGGTGCGAAGCCGGTCCGCGGGGCATCGGTCACGGTTGCCATGAGAGCGCCTCTTGTCACGTGTAAGCAGAGGGAAATGAGCGTAACCGCAGTTTACCACAATCGACGCGCGACTTGTGCTACGCGGAACGTTCGCAGCGCTTGGGAGCTGCGAAAATCGTTTGGACCAAAGACTACGGACCCGCCACCTTCAATTCGGCTCGCAGTGCTCTCAATCGCGTGTTGTCCTCTAGCAAGCTTGTCAGCGCCTGCTGCCATTCCGCCTTGCGATAGAGCTTGCGATAGAGCTCGCGAAGCTGAACGAGATCGTCGCAGGCGGAGCGATAGGCGTTCCGATCTCGACGCAGAATCAACAGTTCCACATTCTCCCAGAGCAAGGCTATGCCGCTCTCGGGGTCGTTCGTCGCGGCGGCGAGGGCGACGTCGCGACGAACGTCCGGATCGAGGGATTTGCTCGGGGCGTTCCGCAGCCGCGCGATCGCCAGATCGATTGCTCCATCATCGAGCAGAATCCGCAGGTAGAGGTCAAGACGACCGCTTCGCTCGGCAATGCGGAGTGCCATCGGCCGCAGATCTTTCCATCGGCCCGCCCGCTCAGCCGCTTCACGCAGTGACCGGTAACCGTCGGCGGATGGGAACTCGCGGTAGGCGTCCCATGTCAATTCCGTCACGGTCGTCCAGTCGCCGGCGTCCTCCGCGAATCTCTCAAGCCACTCTCGGAGCGGCCAGACGCCAACGTCGTTCTTTTTGATGCGGGTCCGGATCAGTCGAACGGCGTCGGTCGACCGGCCGAGTTCCACGAGTTTGTCGGCCACAGGCAGCAGGGGGTGAGGCCATCCAGCTTGCTCGCCTCTGCGACAGCCTCATCGATTCGGCCGAGCGACAGCAGTCGCTCGACGAGCGGTTCGGTTCTTCCGAGCCGACGACATCTTTCGAGATACTCTTCGTCGTCGAAATCCGCGTCTTCGAGCTCGAGGAGCCATTCAGCGACTCTTTCGTCTGCCCAGTCGCTGTCGTCGAGATCGTCGCTGAGTTCTTCCAGTCGTTCGGCGAGTTCGACACGATCTTCCTTGGTCGAATGGCGAGCGTAGGCCTTGACGACGCCGTCGGCCAAACCGATGCCGCCGAGCCGGAGGTCGAACCCAAGCCATTCCGCGAGTGTCTCAGTGAGCGATGCGCGTTCCGGATGCTCTTGCGGGAGCGACTTGAGACAGGTCGCCAGCGCGACCGCCGATCCCGAAAGCACCTCGATGAGTTCGCAGGTGGACTCGTAAGCCAGATCGGGATGATCGGTGCCCTGCGCCATCACACCTTCTAACAATCCTCGATAGACGACCGATGAAGAGCGGGCGTCGCCGCGAACTGCGAACCGGTCGCCGATGGCACGCACGGCCGCAAGAGCGGCCTCGAGGCCGATTCTCGATGGATTCTCGCTGCCTATGCCTTCAAATGCGGCCGCCGCCATTTGGCGATATGGTTCGACGTCGGTCGCTTCGCCCGACATCATTTGAGCGATCAGCAACTCAAGCTCCGGCTCGCGGTCGATCAGGAGCCCGATCAGGTCGAGAAGGTCCGCCTTCGACTGTTCGCGAAGCATCTCCCGAACGTTTCCTACCTCCGCGAACGACCCGGCCGCGTCTTTCCAGGTGAGCAATAGCGCCGCGACGTGCTTGCAATGCCCTCCTTCACCGGCCGGGCATGAGCAATCGGCGTTGAGGATGCGTCCGTCCTGAATCGTCGCCTCGACGTGATACGAGTTTGAATATGACCCGCGACACCTGGCCTTCAGACGATTGCCTTCCCGATAAGCACCGAAGATCGCTCGATCACGATGGTACTTTTTGCCTCGGGCAAGGCTCTTTTCGTCGATATGTTTCTGAATCGCCGATTCCGAAAGCGTGACGGCCTCGACTTGCTGGACGGTTCGGGACTTCCGGCGGGCGGTCTTCGCACGCGGCATCGCCATACCTCCAGTGTACGACACGCAGAATCAACTCGGCACGCTCGCCTCGGTCGGAAGCTCCTGTCGTAGTATATAATTGCATCAACATTCTTCGGAACCGCTCGGAGCAAACCGTGGCGAAACTCGGCGTCAACATCGATCATGTCGCGACGATTCGTCAGGCCCGGCGGACGATCGAGCCTGACCCTGTTTGGGCGGCGGTGATCGCGGAACTCGCGGGGGCCGACGGTATCACTGTGCATCTCCGCGAGGACCGCCGGCACATTCAGGATCGTGACGTACGCGTCCTCAAGGAGACCGTGCAGGTCAAACTGAATTTCGAGATGGCGGCGGAGGATTCGATCGCCGATATCGCGATCGAACTGCGGCCCGGGCAGGCGACGCTCGTTCCCGAGAAGCGAGAAGAAGTGACCACCGAAGGCGGACTCGACGTCATCGGCAATCGTGATCGCGTTCGCCGCTGCGTCGAGCGGCTGCAAGACGCCGGAATCGAAGTCAGCCTGTTCATCGACCCCGATGAGCGGCAGATCGATGCCTCCAAAGATTTAGGAGTGTCGGCCGTTGAACTGCACACCGGCGGTTACGCCGACGCCGCCAGCGAAGCGGCTCAGTTGAGGGAACTTTTCGCGCTTACGTCGGCCGGCGCCCACGCCCGCAAACTCGATCTCTTGCTCCACATGGGCCACGGGCTGACCTATCGCAATGTCGTGCCGATCGCCCGAGTTCCGGAAGTGAGCGAACTCAACATCGGGCACAGCATCGTGGCCCGGGCGGTGATGGTCGGCTTCGAACGGGCCATTCGAGAGATGAAGGCGTTGATCGGTTGAGCTTACGTTGACCCGAAAGAGAAAGAAGCCGAAGGACCGCAGCCCCTCGGCTTCTTTCGCAATTTTCACGCTGTTTCAGAAATTACGGGGTCGTCGTACGACGGCGTGAGTTCGTCCGCGCCTCATAGTTTTCGATCTGGGTCTTCTGGTTGTCGTTCAGCACGTTCTTGATCTGAATGATCTGCTCAACCTTCAGACCTTCAAGCTCTTCTTCCAGTTCCTTGATCCGCTGCGCGTAAGCGGCTTGGATCCCGTAGATCCTTTCCTTTTGATCGCGGGTCAAGCCGATCTGGCCGTAGCCGTTCGGAACGCGGCCCGTTTTGGCGCGGGCTTCCGAGACGTCGAGCAGGAACTCCTTCGTCTCCGCGACCGGCTCTCCGTCCTTCGCATCCGGCTTCCCCGTTTGAGCAGCCGCAGGAACAAACAGAGCCGCCAAGATCGCTGCACCTAACAACTTTCGCATCGTTCACCTCCACCGTATGCACCTTGAAGACTGGCCCGTATCGAGAGGGCATATCTGAAAGATTGAATACTGACGCGTGGGGCAGTGCAATAGTAATTTGGGATTTTTGGAGAAGATGGACAAGTAAAATTGCTTGTTCGTAGGAACTTCTCATCCGGCACCACTTTTGCCTGAAAGCGCGGCAGGAACAGTGGGTACCGAATCGCTGCACAATTCGGCGGCTCTTCGACACACTGCGAGACCATGTGCGCAGAAAGAGAGCATTCTCTGCTGACTCGCCGAGCAGCCTTGGTCCGATCGCTGCGAAAAGCAAAGATGGCTCGCTCTTCGGACTCGGCGTACGTGACTCCGCCGACGCGAAGATCGACGACTTCCGCTTTCACGCCCGCCGGCTTGACGCTTGTGGACGTGAGTTGAACGCGTAATAGTCTCCGCTGTTCCGCCGTCTGGCTGGGAGGACTCCGGCCGCCGTGTCAGGGATGCCCACCCGCCGTCCATACCTCTTTATTGCTGGGGAGCGCGAACTCAAATGCCGTCGACGCCGAAGGAAGTTCTGGATTTCTCGAAGAAGAACAACGTTGAACAGGTGGACGTGAAGTTCTGCGACCTGTTCGGGCAGTGGCAGCACTGCACCTACCCGACGGAGCACGTCGACGACAAATCCCTGACCGAGGGCTTTGGATTCGACGGTTCCAGCATCCGCGGCTGGCAGGTGATCAACGCCAGCGACATGCTGATGGTGCCTGATCTGGAAACGGCGAAGATCGACCCGTTCTTTTCGACGCCGACGCTAAGCCTGATCGCCGACATCGTCGATCCGATCACCAAAGAGGCGTACACGAAGGATCCGCGGAACGTCGCGAAAAAGGCGGTCGCGTTTCTGAAGCAGACCGGCATTGCCGATACCTGCTACGTCGGTCCCGAGCCCGAGTTCTTCATCTTCGACGACGTACGCTTCGAATCGACGCAGTACAAGAGTTACTACCAGATCGACAGCGTCGAAGCCGCCTGGAACAGCGGCCGCGCAGACGGCCCTAACCTAGGACACAAGCCCGGATACAAAGCGGGCTATTTCCCCGTCAGCCCGATCGACAGCTACGGCGATCTACGCACCGAAATGACCACGGTCATGAAGAAGGTCGGCATCTCCGTCGAGGCCCACCACCACGAGGTGGCGACGGCCGGTCAGTGCGAAATCGACATGAGGTTCGAAGACCTCCTGACCATGGCCGACCAGTTGCAGTGGTACAAGTACATCATCAAGAACGTCGCGAAGCGGCACGGCAAGACCGTCACCTTCATGCCGAAGCCGATCTTCGGCGACAACGGCTCCGGTATGCACACCCACATGTCGCTGTGGAAGGGCGGCGAGCCGCTCTTCGCAGGCGACGGCTATGCGGGTCTGTCGGAGATCGGCATGCACGCCATCGGCGGCATCCTGCATCACGGACGGGCATTGATGGCGATCGCCGCCCCGACGGCGAACAGCTACCACCGCCTGGTGCCCGGCTTCGAAGCCCCGGTGACGCTCGCGATGAGCCAGCGCAACCGGTCCGCCGCCGTCCGCATCCCGATGTATTCGCCCAGCCCAAAGGCGAAGCGAGCCGAGTTCCGCTCGCCCGATCCGCTGGCGACGGGATATCTGCTCTTCCCGGCGTTGATGATGGCCATGATCGACGGCATCCAGAACAAGCTCGATCCCGGCGAGCCGCTCGACCGTGACATCTACGATATGACGCCTGAGGAACTGGCCGAGACGAACGTCGCCCCGGCAAGCCTCGGCGAAGCCATGGCGGCTCTCGAAGCCGATCACGAGTTCCTGACGAAGGGCGACGTGTTCACTCAGGATCTGATCGACACCTGGGTCTGGTGGAAGCGGAACCACGAGATCGACGCCCTGCGTCTCCGCCCTCACCCCTACGAGTTCGACCTCTACTTCCAGGCGTAAGCGTCGCTTTCGTTGCGTGAAGGAGAGCTTGAACGACCATCGAAGCCCACCGGCCTCGGCCGGTGGGCTTCTTTCGTATCCCGGTTCGTTCGCGGAGATTATCTCGGTACAATACGACTCTCCCGCTCGTCCGAAGCTTTCTTCCGCATGACACTTTCCTATAAATCCTCCGGCGTCGACCTCGATCTCTACGAGCAGTCGATGGCCCGGCTGCCGGAACTCATCGCGCGGACTCGTCGTCCCGGCGTGATGGATCTCCCCGGCGGCTTCGCAGGGCTGTTCCGACTTTCGGAAGCGGGCCGATACGAAGACCCGGTGCTCGTCTCGGGCACCGACGGCGTCGGCACGAAGCTCAAGGTCGCGTTTACCGCGCAGAAGTACGACACCGTCGGCATCGATCTCGTCGCGATGTGCGTGAACGATGTCTTGTGTCTTGGCGCCGAGCCGTTGTTCTTTCTGGACTACGTCGCCCTCGATCGCGACGACCCCGACCGGCTTGCGCAGCTCGTTTCAGGCGTCGCGGAGGGCTGTCGCCAAGCCGGCTGTGCCCTGCTCGGCGGCGAGACGGCGATCATGCCCGCCGTGTATGCCCAGGACGAGTTTGACATGGCCGGATTTTGCGTCGGCGTCGCCGACCGCTCGAAACTCATCGACGGCAAGGCGATCCGGCCCGGCGACGTCGTGATCGGATTGCCCTCCAGCGGCTTTCACAGCAACGGCTACAGCCTCATCCGCAAGGCCGTCTTCGAGCATGCCGGTCTCGCGATCGACGATCACATCGAAGAACTGGGCCGGACTGTCGCCGATGTTCTGCTCACACCGACGACGATCTACGCGAAGCCGATCGTGTCGCTGCTCAAGGCGGTTCCCGGCGCCGTTCACGGCATGGCCCACATCACCGGCGGCGGACTCGCCGAGAACCTCGAACGCGTCCTGCCTGAGAACTGCCGCGCGGTTCTTCGTCGCGGCTGGCCCGAACCGCCCGAGTTCGGCTGGCTGCAACGCTTGGGCGGGATCGAAGAGAGCGAGATGGACCGGGTGTTCAACCGAGGCGTGGGATTTGTGGTTGTCGTTGAACAGGGTCATGAGGCAGCGGTGAGCGGCGTGCTCCGGGAAGAGGGCCTCAAACCTTTCCTGCTTGGCAAAATTGTGGAAGGTGCCCGAAAGGCATCGCTAAGTGGAGAAGCTGAGGTATAGGGATGCCATTGTCCGACCGAGCAACTCAATACTTGCTACGCCAGGCGAAAATTCCGTCTATCTCAGATCCTTCTCAAGTTGCTGCGCTTCTGCGTGAGCTTGGCTATCCGGCCTATGAACCCGTAATTAGTTTTCAGGCAAAGTATGGGGGTTTGGTTCTCTATTCCGGGCTTGAACCTCTGCAATTCGGTATCGTTCACCTTAGTTCTCGAAGTCGTTGGAAACCCGGAACCATTGCTGGTTCGATCCTGGATGGTCGCTGGTATTTCGAATGCTGCAATACTCTTTGCCAAGTCGCGTTCGAGATCGATCAAGACGGCCGGTATCTCGAAGACGGGGATCCGATCGCTACGTCTTTCGACAAATACATCGAAGGATCGGCTGTCTCTGACGAACTGTGGTCGCTCGGGTGGCGAAGTGTTGACGTACCCGCACTCGCTGAGCTGAGTACTCCATGGTTGCTCGATCGAATTATCGAGCGCTTTGGGCTGTCCAACATAACCGAAGCATCCGACGAATATTCGGCCTGGTGGATCAGTAATCGGACCGCACTGTGGAAGCGCGGGAGCGATTGGATGATTCTTGAGAACACGAACAACCTTCTTGATGAATAACAAAAGCCGCCCCAACCACTCCCGCGTCCGGCTCACCTTCTTCCGCAATTCGCTTGTGCGGGAGATGACCTTTCGGGGTGAAGAGCGATCACAACCTGCCGATTGACGCCGTGCCGGCTTCTTCCGACAATTTCCGCATGAGCACCGTCGAACACACTCTTGGCCATACTTTCTCGCCCGAAGTCCGGGCCGAGCTGGACGAGGCGATCCGCCGGGCCATGTCCGGCGAGCGCGACCCGGAGGTCATGCGCAAGGCCTGCGAGCGGATGGACCGGATGCGCGAGGAATTGCGCCGGAAATATGGCGAAATGAACATCGCCGTCGATCTCATCCGCGCAGGTCGTGAAGATCCGCGAAGCCTTGAATGAAGTACATTCTCGACTCATGCATAGCCCTGAAGTGGGTGCTGCCAGAGGGCGACTCAGACGTTGCACTGCGTCTGCGGGACGCATTTCGCAGCGCCGCATATGAGCTTCTGGCACCGGAGATCTTTCCCGTGGAGATCGCCCACGCCCTCACGCGGGCGGAGCGACAGGGGCGCATTCCGATCTCGTCGAGCGGTCGACGGTTAGCTGACGCATTGACCAACTGTCCTCTCCTCTTCCCTTCGTCGCCACTACTTGCGCGAGCCGTCGAACTTTCCTCCCAGGCCCGAATCGGCGTCTACGACTGCCTGTATGTCGCCTTAGCAGAGCGCGAGGGCTGTGCGCTGGTGACTGCCGACGACCGGCTCGTGCGAACATTTCCCGGCGGCTCCGTCATTCCGCTCTCGGCCCTCTAAAGCATCCGTTGATCCCGTGTCCCCGTCCCGCCCCAATTACTCCCGCGTCTGGCTCACCTTCTTCCGCAATTCGCTCGTGCGGGAGATGACCTTTCGTGGGAACTTTTTGATCACGATTCTCACGCGCACGTTCTACTTCGCGGCGAACCTCGTGTTGTTCGAGATCATTTATCGGCAGGTGCCCGACATCAACGGGTGGACGCGATGGGAGTACTACGCGTTCATGGCGACCGGCATGTTGATCAACGCGCTCGTCGAAGCCTTCTTCATGCCGAACTGCGCCAACTTCAGCGAGTTGATTCGCACCGGCAATCTCGACTTCGCGCTGCTCAAGCCGATCGATACGCAGTTCCTCGTGTCGTTCGAAAAGGTCGAGATCGCGATGGTCGGGCAGGTCGCGCTGTCGATCGCGATGCTCGCCTGGTCGATCACCGAACTGCATTTGTGGTCGGAACTCGCGACTCCGACGGGAGCGCTGCGCATCGCGGGATACTTCGGGCTCGTCGGCTGCGGAGTCGCGTTCTTCTACAGCCTGATGATCGTGCTGTCGGCGATGAGCGTGTGGCTCGGCCGAAACCAGGGTCTGTACGACTTCTGGTTCTACATCACGATCTTCGCGCGGTATCCGCGAGAGATCTGGACCGGCTCGATGACGGCCGAGGTGATCCAGGACGCCTTCACCTACGTCCTGCCGATCCTGCTCGTCGTCACACTGCCCGCGCGGGTGCTCGTCAAAGCGACCGAGAATCCGCTCTTCGTGGGCCTGTGCGTCGGGTCGGCGGCCGTGGGCCTTGTTCTCTCGCGGCTCGTGTTCCAAGTTTCGCTGCGCGGCTACCGCAGCGCGAGCAGCTGAACGATTCCGAAGCGAGCGGCGGGCGCAAGCCTGCCGGTGCGGAAGGCCACAAGAGAACGCTGTGAATCTCTGAACGTCATTTCTTCTTCGGCGTCTCGTCGAAGTCGTCGAATTCGTTCGCGTCGCCTTCGACGAAGACGTCCTCATCCTCTGCGGCGACGACCGGTTTCTCTTCGATCTCCGCAACCTCGCCCGAAGGAGTCTCCGCGACGACCGGCTCACCGGCCTTCGGGTCCGATGCGGCCTTTGTCGCGCGGCCCTTCAGCAACACCGCTGCCGGCATCGCGATCACCGCCACGCACACGAGCAGCGTGATGCCCGCGACGCCCATCAGGATCGGCGGCAGCTTGTCGGAGTTCAGCAGGAACGCCATCACGCACAGATAGCCCAAGAACGCAGCGGGAATCGCTGCGATCAAGGTCGTGAAGAAGAACGAGAGTCTGCTCACGGCCGGGGCTCCGTCGGTGAAACGATCGAACCGCCAAAAACTGAGACAAATGCTTCTGTTCACAGTATGAAGCAGGCCGACCGGGTGCGGCAAGCCATTCCCGGCCGTACTGCGGCGCCCCGCGACGTGGCAATCCGCATGGAAGGCCCGACCATCACAGCCGGACCATCCTTATGCCGCTCGCCTCGACGAATCTCGCGATAGATCAGTGAAAGCAGCCGCAAGCCGTGCAAGCCGTGTGAGCCGGTCGAGCACTTCCTGCTGAGCCGCGATGAGCGTCGAAGCGGCTTCTCGGGGGTGATCCCCGGGAACGATGTGTTGCTCCGACTGCCGTTCGAGCACTCCCGCGAGCTGGTCGAGCCGCTTGACGATCGCATCGAGAGACGAGTTTGTCGCTTCTTCCGCAACGGCTCCTGAGCTTGGACGCCTTGAGCGGCGAACGGCTTCGAGCAAAGCCGCGGCGCCCGCACGCTGGCGGTCCTCAAAGTCGCGGATGCGGTCGTTTTCGCGTTCGATCAGCTCAACGAGGTGGGCTGCCGGTCGTTCGGAAACACTCCCGCTCTGGAATCCCGATCGGTCGAAGTGCGGCGAATCCAGACCGTCCGCGGGACGGATGACGTCAAACCTCACCGCGACCGAGTGCACGATCAATCGCACGCCGCCGACGCCGAGCGTATCACCCGCCACGAGAGTCGCTGACTCGACCGATCGACCGTTCACCGTCATCTCGACGTCGCATAGCCGCTCGGCTTCGAGGTGATCGCCGTCGCGCCGCAGCAGGCAGTGCAGCGGCGCCGCAAGCCGGCCGTCGAGCCGCAAGTCGCATACGGCGTCGCTTCCGATAAGGAATCGATCGCCGAGAATCGGACGGCGGCGGTAGCCGGTGCGTCCGCCGCGAATCTCCAGCGAGAATGTCAACGGGCTGCGAGTCTCGTCCAAGGCGTCAGAAAGGGCAATGTTGGCGTCGGACATCGTGTTCCTTCGCACGTGCAGTCGGGGAAATCGGCCGGAGTACGCTCCGGCAGGATCGGCCCAAATGAGCTTTCGTCACCCCACTCAACGAGGCGTGAAGGAATCGCCCGGCATGTCGGCCGACAGGCAACGGCGAGAACGTGGCGATTGGAGCGGGCGTGGGAAGCTCTGGCGGCTGCGTCGAGCTTGCGCGTCTCCAAATGCCGTTTGGGCAGTGGTTCCGGCAAATTGCGAGAACTCTGCGGACGATGCTGCGGCTGACCGCATTCCTGGACGAACCGGAATGCGAGGGGCTTCAGCGGTGTTCGATGCCGGGCAGCGCCGACGGCTCGATCCTGCTGGGATTCGCTTCGATTCGCGAGGCTCAGCGCGATTTGCGCGCGACGGAAATGATTCGTCGGTTACGTTCCTGCTCGCGTTCCTTCGCGTCGAACGCGGCTTCGTTCTTGGGAACGATCGCGTTCGCTTCAGCGAGCTTCTTTTCGGCAACGGACGGTTCGAGCTTCTCCGGCAGCACGGCGCGATTCGTGAGTACCGAAGTCACGTTGCCCGACACTTGTACGAACCCGCCGTCGATGAACCACACCCGCTTCGAACCGCCCGCGTTCACGGCCATCTCGCCGAAGCCGAGCCGTCCGACCATCGGGGCGCGGCCGGGGAAAATCCCCGCCATGCCGTCGTACAACGGCACTTGTACGCTGTCGACGCTTTCGTCGAGCAACGTCTTTTCGGGCGTCACGACGACGAGCCGGAACTGATTCGGAATGGCCATGCGACGCGTTGAGGGTTGAGAGTCTAGGGTTGAGAGAAGTGAGCTCGGGGCTGAACTTCAGGGGGCGGCTTGACCGACCCTCAACGCTCAACCCTCATCCCTCAACTATCCCTGCATCTTCTTCGCCTGCGCCTCGGCCTCTTCGATCGGGCCGACGTACATGAACGACATTTCGGGCAGGTGGTCCCACTTGCCGTCGACGATCTCCTCGAAGCTGCGAATCGTGTCTTCAAGCTGGGTGTAATTGCCCGCCTTGCCGGTGAAGGCCTCCGCCACGAGGAACGGCTGCGAGAAGAACCGCTCGATGCGGCGGGCGCGCTGCACGACGAGCTTGCCTTCTTCCGACAGTTCGTCGACACCCATAATCGCGATGATGTCTTGCAGTTCGCGATAGCGTTGCAGGATCTGCTGCACGCGACTGGCGACGCGGAAGTGTCGCTCACCCACGTACTGCGGATCGAGAATACGACTCGACGACGCCAGGGGATCGATGGCGGGATAAAGACCGCGAGAGGCGATCGAGCGTTCGAGATAGATGAACGCGTCGAGATGCGCGAACGCCGTCGCGGGTGCGGGGTTGGTCGGATCGTCGGCCGGCACGTACACGGCCTGCACCGAAGTGATGGCACCGCCTGTGGTCGAGGTGATGCGTTCCTGAAGCTGGCCCTGTTCGGTTCCGAGCGTCGGCTGATAACCGACCGCGCTCGGCATACGGCCGAGGAGCGCCGACACTTCCGAACCGGCCTGCGAGAAGCGGAAGATGTTGTCGATGAACAGCAGCGTGTCGGTTCCCGTCGCATCGCGGAACCACTCGGCCATCGTGAGCGCCGACAACGCCACGCGAAGTCGAGCGCCCGGAGGCTCGTTCATCTGACCGAAGACCATCACGGTGTTGTCGATGACGGCCTTCGCGTCGGCGGCGCTGCTGACCTTCGTCTCACGCATTTCGAGCAGAAGATCGTTCCCTTCCCGCGTCCGCTCACCCACGCCTGCGAACACCGAGTAACCGCCGAACTCTTTCGCGATACGGGCGATCAATTCCTGCAAAATGACCGTCTTGCCGAGACCGGCACCGCCGAACAAGCCGGCCTTCCCGCCGCGCACGAAAGGCGTGAGCAGGTCGATGATCTTGATGCCCGTCACGAAGACCTCGGTCTTCGAACTGAGGTTCTCCATCTTCGGCGGATCGCGGTGGATCGGCCACTTCTCGGCCGTATGCACCGGCCCCCGCCCGTCGATCGGCTCGCCCAGCACGTTGAACACGCGTGACAGCGTCTCTTTGCCGACCGGCACCGACAACGCGGCACCCGTGTCGACGACTTCCATCCCGCGGACCATGCCGTCGGTATTGCCGAGCGCGACGCACCGCACGCGGCCGCCGCCCAAGTGCTGTTGGATCTCGCCCGTCACCTTGAACTGATTGCCGTGAATCTGCTGATCGACGATCACCGCATTATAGATTTCCGGAATGCGATCTTCCGGAAACTCAGCGTCGAACGTCGAGCCGATCACCTGGGTGACGTGGCCGATGGCGTGGGTAGAGGTGTCGAGAGTGGTTGACATGATGATGTTCGGTTCGATCGTTGCTGCGTCAGAAGCAGGGAGTTTGAAGTCGCTTGCCGGCAAGCGGAAATCATGCCGGCGGTTCATCGGACAATTCCGCGGCGTCGAACAGCTCGCGGACGGAAAGGGTGAAATCCGGCAGCACCGGCGCGCCGGTCAGGGTATCGTCGTCGCGGAGGACGGCATCGGGTTTCTCCGGCCGCGTATAGACGTCGATCGTGCGGGCAAGCGGATCGACGATCCAGAACAATTGCGTGCCGCGGGCGAAGAACTCTCTCCGCTTGCGAGCCATTTCGTCGGCAGTGTTGCCCGGGCTGAGCACTTCCGCGACGAGCACGGGAGCGACGTCGGAATGGCCTTTCCGCAACAGGCCGCCGGGCCGCTGCTCCTTGCGGGTGAATGACACGTCCGGCGCTCGCAGATTCGAGGCCAGCCAGAAGAAACCGTCGCTGGCATGAACCCACCCGAGACGTCGCTCGGCGACGAAGTTACCCAAAAGCCGGAGGAGGATACCGCCGACGATGCTGCTGTCGTCGCTCACCGCCTTCTCCACCAACACGCCGTCGATCAACTCGCAGAGCGCGCCGACCCGCTCCAGATCGTCTTCGGTGGCGGTGCCGGGCGGAACGTCGGTGCGAATGCGCGAAGCCGGCAGCGAACCGAACCGCTCAGCGAGGTCGGCAACGGTCCACTCCGGCGCGGAGCCTGCGGCAACGTCGGCTGATTCGGTCCTGATCATTCCCGAACTTTCACAGCGAAGATCTCTCTGAAACATTCTATCCGTTGGCAGGGCGGAACATCGCTCACTCCAGCGCCGCCGCCCCGCCGATGATCTCCGCCAACTCGCTCGTAATCTGCGACTGGCGGGCCCGGTTATATTTCTGGCTCAGGTTGCCGATGATCTCGTCGGCGTTCTCGGTGGCACCCTTCATCGCGACCATGCGGGCGATCTGTTCGCTGACGGCGGCGTCGAGAAAGCATTTGAAAAGGCGCGCCTTGAATGCCGCCGGCACGATTTCCTTGAGAATCTCCTGTGCGGAGGGCAGCAATTCATAATCGACGACTCGGCCGCGCGCCGGCTTCGCCTGGTCCGTTGCGAGGTTCCCGATGGGAAGCAGCGTTTCGACCACAGGCGTCTGACGGCTCGCCGAAACGAACTTCATGTACGCCACGTCGAGCCGGTCGAGTCGTCCGCTGATGTATTCCTCGATATAGCGATCGGCGATTCGCTCGACTTCGTCGTAACCGGGACGGTCATCAAAGTTCGTGTAAGTTTTTTCGGCGGATTCGGCCTGGAAGCGCATGTACGAGATGCCGCGCTTGCCGGCGACCTCGAGCTTGAGGGTTGCGCCGGCCTCTCGCGTTTCCTTCATCCGGCGAATCGCACCGCGCAAAATGCCGCCGTTGTATCCGCCGGCGAGACCGCGGTTCGAGGTGATCACCAGCAGAGTCGCGTTCTTCGTCGCTTCCGGCGCGCGGAGGAGCGGGTGGCTCATCTCATCCGAGTCACCGCCCGCGGTGCGGGCGATGTCGGCCACGATTTCGCTGATCTTCTTCGTATAGGCCGACGCCTGGCTGGCGCGGTCCATCGCCTTCTTGAACCGCGCCGTGGCGATCAGCTCCATTGTCCGCGTGATCTTGCGGATGTTCTTGATCGCCTTCAGCCGTTTGACGATCGCTCGAGCCTTGGCCATCTGTTCGCACGCTTGCCGTGTTGAATGAAACGTGTTTCAGCGAGACGGGGGAGGCGGACAAGCGAGGGGTCGGGAGAAGCCGTCGTCTCCCGGTCCCCCGCCTCTCAATCTCCCGTCTCTCATTATGCCGTTGCCAAAGCTGGCTTCTTTGACTCGCCCTTGATGCGGTGGCGGAATTCGTCGAGAGCGGCCCGAAGTTCCTTCTCGGTCGCGTCGTCCCATTTCTTGCCGCCCGAAATCGCCGCATAAACCTCGGACTTTTCGTCCTTGATGAACTGGATCATCTCGCGTTCGGTCGCCTGGACGCGATCGACCGCCACGTCGTCGAGATAGCCCTGCGTACCGGCGTAGATGCTGATGATCTGGTCTTCAACTGGATACGGCTGATACTGCGGCTGCTTGAGGAGCTCGACGATCGCGTAACCGCGATCGAGCTGTTTCTGCGTAGCCTTGTCGAGTTCGGTGCCGAGTTGTGCGAAGGCCTCAAGAGCCCGAAAGTTGGCGAGGTCGAGCTTCAAACCGCCGGAGACCTTCTTCATGGCCTTCGTCTGAGCGTTGCCGCCGACGCGCGACACGCTGATGCCCACGTTGATGGCGGGACGGACGAACGCGTAAAACAAATCGGGCTCGAGGTAGATCTGTCCGTCGGTGATCGAGATCACGTTGGTCGGGATGTAGGCCGAGACCTCGCCCTCGAGCGTTTCGACGATCGGTAAAGCCGTCATGCTCCCGGCGCCGAGCTCGTCGTTGAGCTTCGCGGCCCGTTCGAGCAATCGGCTGTGACAGTAGAACACGTCGCCGGGATAGGCCTCGCGACCCGGCGGGCGTCGCATCAGCAATGAAATCTGGCGATAGGCCTGGGCCTGCTTCGACAGGTCGTCGTACACGACGAGCGTGTGCTCGCCCTTGTACATGAAGTACTCGCACATCGCGGCCCCGGCATAGGGGGCGATGTATTGCAGCGGAGCCGGAGCCGAAGCACTCGCCGACACGATAATCGTGTAATCGAGCGCGCCGTTCTCGCGCAGCACTTCCACGACGCGGGCGATCGTGCTTTCGCGCTGGCCGCAGCCGACGTAAACGCACTTCACGCCTTTGCCCTTCTGATTGATGATCGTATCGAGCGCGACGGCGGTCTTGCCCGTCTTGCGGTCGCCGATGATCAATTCTCGCTGCCCGCGGCCGATCGGCGTCATCGCGTCGATCGCTTTGACGCCGGTTTGAAGCGGCTCTTTCACCGGCTGTCGATCGATGACACCGGGCGCCGCGGTTTCGAGGGGTCGGCGATCGTTGGTGACCACCGGACCCTTGCCGTCGAGCGGGTTGCCCAGCGGATCGACGACGCGGCCGAGCAGCGCCTCGCCGACGGGCACGCTCAACAGCTTCCCGGTCGTCTTGACGCTGTCGCCCTCGTGAATCTGCAGGTATTCGCCCAGAATGATGATGCCGACGGAGTTCTCTTCGAGGTTGAAGACGAGTCCGTTGATGCCGTTCTGGAATTCGACCATCTCGCCGGACATCGCGCCGGCGAGTCCGTACACGCGCGCGATGCCGTCGCCGACTTCGAGAACCCTGCCGACTTCGCGGGTTTCCATCTCCCCGCGAAAGTCCTGGATCTCACGTTGAATGACGGAAGCGATCTCGTCCGCTTTGAATTTCATAGAGGCTCCTCTGCCGCAACCGGGACCGGAGCTGGTTCAGCCGGGTCCGCAGAGAGGTGTCGTAAACGGTGTCGCCGACCTGGATCACCAGGCCGCCAAGCACCTTGGGGTCAACTTTGGGAATGATGATGGGGTCGAACGGCAACGTCGCCTTGAGCCGCTCGTAGACGCGGCGTTGGGCGTCGTCCGACAGCGGCAAGGCGCTGGTGACGATCACGCGTCGCCGACCGCCGGCCGATTCGTGCTTCACATGGACTTCCTGCAGGATTGAAGGCAGCAGATCCAGCCGGTCATGCCGTGCGAGCACTCGCAAGAAGTTCGTAAACAACCCCGACGCGTGCGGAGCAATCGTGCGTTCGATCAGACGCAGCTTCTCGTCGCGTCCGAGCAGCCCGCTCATCAGCAGGCCTGAAAAATCAGCGTTCTTCGACAAAACGTCGTCTTGCAATGATGTGAACTCCTCGAGCAACTCACCTGCCTTGTCGCCGGCCGCTTGCAGGAACCCGTCGGCGTACACGCGGGCCACCGCCTGCGCGCCGGGATCCTCCATCACCGTCGGGATGCGAGTTTGAAGCTGAGGAGTTTCAGACATCGATTCGACCAGTACGGTGGGCTGTGCCCACCGATCGTCTAAAAATCGTGGGCAAAGCCCACCCCTACGTCTCACGCTCGCGTTGCGTTCGCCGGCCGCGCCGAGAACCCTGCAAGTGCTTCGTCGATCAATCGTTGCTGGTCGCCTTCCGTCAGGCCGCGACCGAGCACGTGCTCGGTCGCATCGGCAACTCGTCCGGCCATCGTGTCGAACAATTCCTTGAGCGCCTGATCCCGCGCCCGCTCGATCTCGTGGATCGCACGGTTCTTGGTCGCATCCGCCTCGGTCTGGGCGGCCGAAACGATGTTCTGCCGCGCGACTTCGGCATCGCGACGAGCCTCGGCCAGGATCGCTTTGACCTCGTCCTGAACGCGATCGAGCTTCGCCGCGTGCTCAGCGAGCATATGCTCGGCTTTGACGCGGCTCGACTCGGCGGCGGCGATATCGTCGCGAATGCGACGTTCTCGCGTATCGAGTCCCGCCGTCAACGGCTTCCAGGCGAACTTCGTCAGCACCGCCAGGAAGATCAGAAACACGATCGCCGAAAACAGCGACAGGTCGGCGTGCCAAGCTAACGGACCCTCGTGACCTGCTTCGCCCTCAACCTCCGCTGCAAAGGCTGGAGCCGCCACAGCGCAAGCAAGCGCGAACACGACCAAACGAGCAGCGAAAGACCGAAACGCAATCATGACACCGAGACCTTGCGGACGAGGCGACCGGCCGAAGACTCCGATCAGACGATCAGACATACGATCAACGCGAAGAACGTGGCACCTTCGACGAGCGCGGCCGCGATGATCATCGCCGTCTGAATCTGACCGGCCATTTCCGGCTGGCGAGCCATGGCCTCGACCGCCGAGCCGCCGATGCGACCGATGCCCAGGCCGCCGCCGATCAGGGCCAGTCCGGCACCGATCGCCGCCGTTGGGATCGCGATATTCGTGTCGCCCTCTTGAGCGCCGGCCGCCGACATCATGAGCACGAACGCGCCGGTCGTGACGAGCAGCTTGCTGAGAATCTGACTCACCGAAAGGTCTCCTGTTCTGAAGCGAACTCGATGTTTCGTGGTTTCAGGCCGGCAGCACCGGTCGACTTCCACTCCGGACCAACAACATGGCCGGGGAAGCCGGCCGTAAGGCTGAGACTCGTGCGTCAGTGCGGATGCACCGCCGACGAGATGAACAACGTCGCGAGAAACGCAAACACGTACGCCTGTAAGAAGGCGACGAACAACTCAAGCAGGCTGATAAAGATCTGGCCGCCGATGCTCGCGATGGTGATCGCGCCGTACATGCCATAGCCGAGGGCTGGATTGACATCGGCGTGCAACCAGGAATGCGACGCCAATGCGATGAACGCCAGGATCACGAACAGCACCGTGTGGCCGGCCATCATGTTCGCAAAGAGACGCACGGCGAGCACAAAGTGCTTGACCAGCAGGCCGAAAAACTCGATCGGCCACAACAACAATGTCACGCCGATCTTGAGCGGGGCCGGCAGGTCGAGCGTGGGCATCAGGCCCGTCCAGAAGCCCGCCACGCCCGAGGCCTGCATGCCGACGAACAACACACAGCCGAACACGAACAACGCCAGAACCGCGGTGACGCTCAAGCTGCCTGTCGGCGAACCCAGGCCGGGAATCGCGCCGAGCAAGTTGCAAAACAGCACGTAGAAGAATAACGACCAGATCACCGGCAGATATTTGTCGGCGGGATGCCCACCCAACTCGTGGGCCGGCAGCGCCACATGCGACGCATTCGCCGGCGTGTTGTGCTGCTTAAGCGGATCGGCATGGCCGGGATCGAATTGCCCCTGCCCGTGATGACCGAGATCGTGATGGTCAGGCCCGCCATGTTCCGCCGCGTGAGCGTGCGGATCGCCGATCGTCGGTCGCACGACCTCGTCACGAATGTAGAGGCACAGCATTTCCCAGAAGCCCCAGAACCGCCCGCGAATGGGATCGCCATTGCGAATCTTGCGAGCGAGAGGGACGAAGATCGCCAGCGCGAGCAGCAAGGCGATCAATTGCAGCACCATGAACTTCGTCAGCCCGAAGGGCAGATCGATCACGCCGATGAACGGCAAATCGAAATACGCCGCATCAACGACGTGATGAAACGGATCGTCGAGCGGGTTATGCCACGCCGCCTCTGCGGCGGAAGCGGCCCCGGAGCTGTGGTCGGCAGCCATCGAGGGTCGAAAAACTCTAGTCGTCGGTGGATGTGCTTCCGGCGGGCGACTTCAACAGCAGCTTCGTTTCGATCGCCAGCGAGAGCACGTAGAACGCACCCAGAAAGAGCGCGAAGGCCTTCATGTCGAGATCGGGTCGTGCGGACTGAACCGCAAGCGCCCCGACCAGAACCGCCGCCATGCGGCCTGCCGTCGCTATGAGAAACACGGCGAGCGGCGCGGCCGTACCATATCGGGAGTGAATGCCGAACACCAGCCAACCGGGTATGAGGCAAAGAGTCGCAGCGATGCTGAGCTCGGTGAGCACGTTTGGCCGAGAGGCTGCCCACGCAAGAGCCGCCAACACCAGCCAGCCGACCGCCAGGCAGGCGGTGAGCAGGAAGGCGTTCTTCAGTGCGCCGCGAAGTTGGGAGACCGCGGTCACGAGGCGAGCCTTTCCATCACACTCGAGTCACTTGTCACGACGCCCCAGTCGCTTCGACAGATCCCACAAGTGTCGCATGGCAACCACAAAGCCGAGCACCGCCAGAATGACGGTCCAAAGCACGCCCGTTCCGAATCGCTGATCGACCCACGCACCGAACAATGGCGGCAGCGCCATTTCGAGCCCGATCGTCGTAATGGCCGTGGCCCATTGCAGTCCTGCAGAAAGGGGCGAAGGTGAGCGATCGGCCCGGTGCCCGGAGGGGTGTGGCATGCATTGGCCTCGGAATAGCGACAAACGCCGCTCGCCAAGTGTACTAACGACTCGAATTCATGGTCAAATCGACTGGAGCAAAACGCGTGCGTCACGCTGTCGCAGATTGTTCGCGAGCGAATCTTATTATGAGATAAAGACTTATGTGAAACAACCGCCGCTGGGCCTAGGAATTCCACGGCCCTTCGTTTGAAGATGCCCCCCAGAGCGGGTACAACGGTACGTGCACGGCGGATGTCATTTCGGCGTGCGTGAGGCACATCGACGTGCCAAACAAGGATTGCGTTCGATCGAGATGCGAGGCCCTGCGGGCAGGGACGCCGGCGGACCCGCGACACCATACCGTCGCGCGGGCGATCCCCAGCCATGTACGCCGCTGCCGCAACGATCGAACCACCGACACGGGCTGTCGCAGCCCGACTTGATGAGGACCACGGCCGACAGACCGGTCGGGCGTCACGAAAAGACGAAGGCAACTCCTGTTCACTCAGGGGTTGCCTTTTTTCTTTTCTGCCCGGCGAGCGCTGACGGCCAGCGGAGGTTGACGCGTCCATAGAGGTATCCCGTCGGAGAATCAGATGACGATCGAGAAACTCAAGTCGAATACCCGCAAGGAACTCGCTGCGTTGGCCAAGCGACATCGCGTCGCCGGCTGGCACGGCATGCGGAAGGAGGAGCTGATCGAGGCTCTGCTTGACGTCCATCGATCGAGAGCCGGCGAAAGTTCACGAAGCTTACGCTCGGTCGCCCGCGTCAAAACCGAGCGACGAGATCCTAATCCTCCGGAAGCCGTAAAGCCCGCCCCCTTGGCTCGTCCCGCAACCAAGACTTCACCTCGTCCGTCCGTCAAGTCGCATCCGCACGTGAACGGATCCGGCGTCACTTCCCGGACCGTGCCGACGACCACTCGCCCGGTCCGACGTGACATTTCGACGGCAGGGCCGACGGACGCCGCGTCGGAAGAATTGGTCGCGGTCGCACACGACCCGTACTGGATTCACGCGCGTTGGGTGCTCAAACGATCGACTGTCCTGCGGGCCGAGGCGGCTCTGGGTGCCGAATGGTTCCGAGCCGTGCCGGTGATTCGCGTACAGGCTCTCGACGTCGACGAAACGAAGGGCGTGACGGCCGTCTGGGTTCGTGACGTGGAAATCCACGGGGAGTGTGACCACTGGTTCGTCCCCGTCGAACATCCACCGGGTGCCTTCAAACTTGAAATCGGTTACGCCGCGCCCAGCGGTCGCTTCTTCGCGCTCGCGAAGTCGAAGCGTGTCACCACGCCTCGCCCCGGCTCAAAGGCTGCCGAACGCCTCGGCTGGAACCGCAACGGCAGCTCGGGTTCGGGCATGACCCGATCCGCGGCAGGCCGCGCACCGGTCACCGACCCGCAGTTCGAGAAGTTCCTGGCGGCGCGTGCCGTTTCGTATGCGGTTTCCAGCGGCGATTACCGCTCGAACGGCCACGGCAGCGGCGCGGCTCGCGCTCCCTTCCAGATCGAGACCGAACTGGTCGTCAGCGGCGTCGCACAGCCGAACTCGCAGCTCACGATGCAGGGCGAGACGATTCGCGTCGGCCGCGACGGCCGCTTCTCGATGCGAGTCTCACTCGGCGAAGGACGGAACGTCATTCCCGCGACATCCGTCAGCGCCGACGGCACCGAGCAGCGCACGATCGTTCTCGCGGTCGAGAACAACTCTAAAGAGATCGAGCCGCAAGTGCTCGACGAGATGAATTGAGTTCGACGTTCGTCCCACACCGTCGAAGCCCACCGGCCTTGCTCGTGGGCTTTTTTCGTTCAGCATCCTGCGGGGCTCTTGATATTGATGTCTCCGTTCTCGGGAGACTTTTCTGCGACCGGAAATGCGTCTTGCCGCCCCCCCGCAGCCGGGTTAAGATTGCGCCGCAGTTCGAAAGGACTGCATGCCTCTGCCGTGTTCGGACGGGTATAGTTTGCCGACCCTACAAGCACTGTACCAGGGAGCCACGACTTCCTCGGCCGCGCGTATAGCCGCCTTAGTAGCGGATCACGCAACCCGGGGGCGGGGCACCCACCTGGCTAGTCCGGGTCAGTGTAAACACACCCCGTCCGTCCGGTAGGGGTTTTCTTTCTTCACAAAAAAGCCCACCGGTCTTGGCCGGTGGGCTTTTTCTTTGTGCCCGGGGCCGTTGCAGTACCATGACGGTACCCGCAGGCACGCATCGGCGGCTCACGTTCTCCATTCGCTGCTCCCCAATGAATCTCTTCGCCCGCCAGGAGGCCGATTACCTCGCCGCGGCCCAACCGCTCGCCGCTCGCATGCGGCCGCGGACGCTCGACGAGTTCGCGGGGCAATCGCATTTCCTGGCGGAAAGCAAGCAGCTTCGCCGGATGCTCAAGGCTGATCGGCTCGGCAGCGTGATCTTCTTCGGCCCGCCCGGAACGGGTAAGACCACGCTCGCGCGCCTGATTGCGACGCAGACGCAAAGCGAGTTCGTGAGCGTCAACGCGGCTGCCGCTGGCGTGAAAGATGTACGGGCCGTGCTCGACGTCGCTCGTGATCGACTCGCTTCCAGCGGAACGCGCACCGTTCTCTTCATCGACGAGTTGCATCGCTTTAACAAGGCCCAGCAAGACGTGTTGCTGCCCGACGTTGAAGCCGGGGTCGTCACCCTCGTCGGCGCCACGACCGCGAATCCGTTCTTCTCGCTCGTCGCACCACTTGTCAGCCGCAGCCAGATCTTCGAATTCAAGCCGCTGGAAATCGTTGAGATTCGCGATCTGCTGACAAGGGCTCTGAACGATCGACAACGAGGTCTCGGGCAGCTCGATGTCATTGTCGAGGACGACGCCTTGGCTTTCCTCGCCGAAGTCAGCGACGGCGATGCGCGGAGAGCGCTCAACGGGCTCGAAGTCGCCGTCAAGAGCGTCGAAGCCGGCGGCACGGTCACGCTCGACGTCGCTCAGGAATCGGTGCAGAAAAAAGCGATCCGATATGACGCCACGGGCGACGACCACTACGACGCCGCGAGCGCCTTCATCAAGAGCATGCGCGGCAGCGATCCGGACGCCGCCATTTACTGGATGGCCCGCATGCTCGAAGCGGGTGAAGATCCACGGTTCATTGCCCGACGAATCGTGATCTGTGCGAGTGAAGACGTCGGCAACGCCGATCCCCAGGCCCTCGTCGTCGCGAACGCCGCAGTGCAGGCGACCGAGTTCGTCGGCATGCCCGAGTGCCGCATCATCCTCTCACAAGCGGCGATCTATATCGCCTGCGCGCCCAAGTCGAACGGCGCCATCGTCGCGATCGATGCAGCGCTCTCCGATGTGCGCAACCGCCGACTGCTGCCGGTGCCGGTTCATTTGCGCGACGCCCACTACAGCGGCGCCAAACGCCTCGGCCACGGCGAAGGCTACCAGTACGCCCATAGCCACGAAGGCGGTTATGTCGAGCAAGACTACCTCGGCGTCGAACGCACCTACTACGAGCCGACGGATCGGGGATTCGAGGCCGAGATCGGTGTAAGGCTCAAAACGTTACGATCACGGCGACAAAGAACCGATGAGGCTGCCGATCAGCAGGATGCTTGAACCGTTATCGATAGAGCGCAGCCCATTCAGTGCGGCCGTGACGTAATTGGCGTTTCAATAGTCCAGTGATTGTGATGACGAAACAGAGTTTGCTTGGCAGCCACCAGCGGTCGTGGATCTGGGGGCGGAACGTGGTCGTGGAAACCTTGCGGGCCGGCCGCTGGACTCCACATGAGTTACGTCTGGCCGAAGACGCTGGCGGACTCGATGAAATCGCGAAGCTGGCCGAATCACGATCCATACGAGTGACCAGCGAATCGACGGCACGCCTGGCGCAACTCTGCGGCGCGAACGATCATCAGGGCGTGATCGCGAAGATGCCGCCCTTTCCGTACGCCGAGGTGTCGCAGCTCGTCGAGGATGCCTTCAATGACAGCAATGCTCCCGTGTTCCTGATCACCGATCATCTGCACGATGCGTATAACTTCGGAGCGATCGTGCGGAACGCGGAGTGCTTCGGCGCGGCGGGTCTGTTCATTCCCATCGATCGGCAAGTCGGCGTCACGAGTCAGGTTGCCCGTTCGAGCGCGGGAGCGGTCAATGCGATCCCCATCGCTCGTGTCGCGAATCTGTTGTCGTTCGTCAGTGAGTTGCAGCGGCGGGGCGTCCACCTCGTCGCCGCTAGTGAGCATGCTGCGACGCCGCTTTCGACAGCCGATCTCTCGGGGCCGATCGCGATTGTGATCGGCAATGAAGGCAGGGGAATCGATCAGTCACTCTTGGAGAAATGCGACCTTGCGATCTCGATTCCACTCGCCGGTCGCGTCGGCAGCCTCAACGCCGCCGTCGCCGCCGGCGTCGTGTTGTACGAAGCGACGCGGCAGCGAGGCATCGTGTCAGGGACGTTCAAAGAGGCGTAGTCGCGTTCATGGGTTACTGCTTCGTTTGTCGCTGCCTGAGCAGATACGCCATCAGATCGGCGAACTGATCCGGAGGAATCGCTTCGCCGAAGTTTGCGGGCATCAGCGAGAGAGACGACGTGACTCGTTCCTCGACATCGGCTTTCGGAACCGTGAATTCCTTGCCGGCGTTGTCGGCGATGACGAGCGACTCGCCTTCTTCGCGACGGACGAGACCCGTGACGACGCGACCGTCGGCGAGCACGATCGTCGAGGCTTTGAAGGCGCCGTCGACGTTGCGGTTCGGATCGAGCACGTCTTCCATAGTTCGAGCGAGGCCGCGGACGCCGATGCCGTCGAGTTGCGGTCCGACGAGCGAGCCTTCCGAACCAATCCGATGACAGTTCGCGCAGTTCTTCGTGAAGACTGCGACACCGCGCTCGGCATCAGCGGCCGAAGCGTCGAATGTGTTCGTTCGTGACTCGATGAGCGTTTTCAAGGCGGCATCCTCTTCCGGAAGATCCGCAGTGGCCGAAGCGACCCGGTCGGCGAGATCGGAGTGCGCGCCCAAGCGAGCCTTGACCGTCGGTCGAGTGAGCAATCTCGCGGAGGCATGTCCCTGCTCGACGAGCGCGAGCAGCGCCGCCGCACCGGCGGGCGCTTCCACCAGTCGTTCGGCGATCGGCAACTGTGCCGACGACGGCAACGTCTTGACGGCTGCGGCGAGCACGTCGACGATCGCTTCCGGCTGTCGATCGAGTGTGACCGCAGCGATCTGCTGTCTCAGTGATTCCGGGACCGCCGGGTCACCGATCAGCGGCACTAGCGATACCAACACCGGCTCGCGGTCGAATCCGACAAGCGCGGTGGCCGCGGCGGACTTGAGACCGTCACTCGCATGCGAGTCGGCCAGCAAGTTCTTCAACTTCGGCGTCAACGCTTCCAGGCGCAGGTCGGTGATGAGTTGTGCGGCCTGTTGCGGGTTTGAGGCCCCGTTCGGGTTGAGACCGTCGACGCTGAAGGCACCGGCCGCCAGCCAGGCGTAAGCTGTGCCAGTGTCGCCGTCGACCAATTCGATGAAACAGTCATTTCCCGCGAGATCCGCCAGATTCCATTCGACCTTTTGAGCGACGTCGTTCCGCGGAGGCAGCGTTTCCCTCAACACCGCTCCCGTCGCCGCGTCACGCAAGCGAACTGTGTTCAGCGTGTGAGCGTCCTTTCCCGGAAAGCCGGCATGGCCAGCGAGAAAGAAGCTGAACGCAGGCGGCGCCTCGAACGGCTGCGAGCGCAGCGTGCCAGTGCGCTGCTCGCCGCTGGGCAGGCTCGTCCAGCACGCGACCTTGCGCCCGTCGGAGAGATTCCGCTGCTGCACGGTCCAGGTGGACCTGCCATCCGTCGGTGGGGCTTGTGTCCAAGCGAGCGACTGCGTCGATGATTCGAGCAGCGACGTCGCGAGGCTCTCACCCCATTCCGTCAGAAGGCCCTGTGAATCGTCTCCGCGCTGCAGCAGTGCCGTGCGAGCCGCGGTGATGAGTGCGAGTTGCCCTTCTGCGTCGTCGGCCTTGTGCGACTGAACCACGGAGATGAGCTGCGAGATGTCTTGCGGCTCGCCGTATCGACACACGTGCGCGAACGCCGTCGGCCACTCCGCGTCGGAAACCGGATCGGCCTGCCCGTCGAGATCGAGCCGCAGAATGTGAATGAGCAACGTCGACGCCGCGGTCGTTTTCACTGCGGGGGCGACACCGGCGATCGTCCGCAGCTCGAATGGCGAATTCTGTTCGATCGGCAGCGTGGCGAGGTCTCGAGCGTTGCTCATCCGATTGCGGATCGCGATACGGAGCGTGTGGACGAGATGCGTGTCATCGGTTGGCGTCTTTTCGAGCAGATCGATCAACGTACCGACCGACTTCAGATCGCCGTGCCGTCCCAACGCTTCAACGGCGGCGCGCCGAACGAACGCATCGTCGTCACCGAGCAGTCGCAACACGACCTCACGATCTTCGTCGGACCAGGCCTCTCGCTGATCGCTGAGTTTGGCGACGTGTGTTCGCACCAGCCGGCTTTCATCTTTTGAGAGTCGCGAAAGCAGGCTGCTCTCCAGTGAGGCAAGCCGTTCCAGCACCCACATCGCGTGAGCCCGCTGAGCGGCGGCATCGACGACCGTCTGCCCGGCACCTCCGAACGTTGCCTTGATGAGCGGCACGGCTTCGTCGGCATGTCGGTCAACAAGTTCGTGTGAGGCGAGCGTGCGGATCGTCAGGTTCGCGTCGCCGAGCAACGCGAGGAGCTCTTCGGCCGATTGGGTGGTGAGATCGGGTGGCGTGGTGACTTCGGCACGAGTCGCTTCATCCTCGCCGACAGACACGATCCGCCAGATGCGGCCCTTCGATCGGTCCCGCTTCGGATGACCGAGCGGCATCTCATAGTGGCCGATGATCGCGTTGTAGAAGTCGGCGAGATACAGGGCGCCGTCGGGACCGACCGTGAGATCGACGGGGCGGAACCACCCATCGTCGCAGGTGATGAAATCGGGTTGCGTGTCGACGTGCGGCGAGCTGCCGTGCCAGACAAGCTTGTCGCGATGCACCCGGCCCGTCACCGGATTGCACAAGTACATGTTCTCGCGATAGTCGGCGGGGAACTGATCGGCGGCGTAATAGGCCGGCCCGCAGATGCCCGTCGATCCGTGACTGTGGTCGATCATGTTGGGGCCGAAGCCCAGCCCGTCGTGCGGCTTGCCGAAGCTGGAGTAGTACGCGCCCGTCAACAGACAGGTGAGCGGCATCGAGTGGCAGTCGGCGTTGTAACGATTGCCGAGCGCGTCGAACGTCTGACCGAACGGATTGACCTGACCCCAGGTGAGTTGTTCGAGGCCGGTCCCATTGGGACGAAAGCGAAACGTGTTGCCGCTGTTCATATCGAGCGTGCGGCCATCGACGCCCTTCACATGCGACGTGTTACGGAAGCCATGGCAGGCGTAGACCCAGCCGTCGATCCAGCATCGCAGACCGTTGACCATGCCATGCGTATCGATGTTGCCGAAGCCGGTGAGCAACGGAATCTGATCGTCGGCTTTGCCGTCTCCGTCGCCGTCGGTGTAGCGATCGAGCGACGGAATGCCGTAGACCAGTGCGCCGTCCTTCAGCGGCAAGTGCCCGATCGGGATGTTCAGGCCCTCCGTGAAGCGGGTGATGCTCTGGGGCTTGCCGTCGGCGCCGATGCCTGAGATCACGACGACCCAATCGCGCGGAGCATGCGGCTCGTCGCTGCCGGCAAAGTGCTCGTCGCGCTCCTCGACCCCCGGTCCTTGTGCGGGATAGGGGTACTCGACTGACGAAGTCGCCCAAAGGCGACCCGCCGCGTCGAACTGCAAGTTCATCGGCTGACCGATGTCCGGCTCGGCGGCCACGAGCTGAATCTCGAAGCCGGACGGCACATGAAACTTCTCGCGTTGCTCTTCAGGCGACAACGCGTCAGTCGGCGCGAGCAGGGTCGGGCCTTGCGCGGCCAGTGCGAGCGGAACAAACGCGGCGAGCAGGGCGAGCGTCTTCGTCACGGCGGATGGGGCTTTGGGCGGGGCGAGCGGGCGAGAAAATATTACCCCTCACCGTAGCCGAGGCGTACTCCCGACGCGAGCGCATCCACGCCACCTGAATGCCGAAATCTGACTTGCAAGAACGTCAGGCCGCCGCGCGAAGCGGCCGTTCCATGATGCCCGATTTGGCAGGCCAGGGAACGAGCCGCTCGGCGTCGGCGTCCCAAAGCTTCAGTCGCAAGCAACTCGCGACGTCGCGGAAGCCGAGCGTCACCGTCGTCGGGGACTGCGCCTCGGGGATCGCGGCCATCGCTTCCGCCAAGCGGTAAAAGGGGATGTGCGAGTTCAGATGATGCACGTGGTGATAACCGATGCTTCCCGTGAACCACCGCATCAGCGGCCCCATCGATACGTAACTCGACGAACGCAGTGCGGCGGAAACGTAAGTCCAATCCTTGCCGGCGTTGATGTGGGCGCCGGGAAAGTTGTGCTGCGCGAAGAACAGGTACGCTCCGACGCCCGAGCCGACCGCGAACGGCAGGACCCCCGCGAGCCACATGTCGTCGGCTCCGCCCGTCGCGAGCCAGAGCAAAAAGCCGGCGTGACAGGCGATCGAGAGGACCGCGTCGGCGTGTCGGCGCGGGTTGGCAATAAGCGGCGCGACGCACATCCCCACCAAGAAAATCGTGAGGTATCCGGTCGCGATCGTCACCGGATGCCGCGAGGCCGCGTACAACATCCGCTCGCGGCGCGACGCGCGTGCATACGCATCGACGGTCATGATCGGGTACGAGCCGACGTTCGGCCCGTACAGCTTCGAGTTGTTGTGGTGGTGATGGTCGTGCGATCGCTTCCAGACGCTCGGAGGGTTCAGCGACCAGATTCCGAAGGCGGTCATGACACCGTCGGCGAGTTTCGACCCGCGCAGGATCGAACCGTGCTGATGGTCGTGGAACAGCACGAACAGTCGAACCAGCGTGAGCCCCGCGAGCACTCCGAAGACGAACCGCAATGCGCCCAACGCATCGTAGGATGCGATGCCAAGCAGCGCCGCCGCGACGAAAACCGTCGAACCCAGGTGCCACCAGCTTCGCCAGCGAACCTCCCGCGCGAACGGTCGAGTCGCGAGCAGGATCTCTTTGTCGGTCCTCACGCCCCTCACTCCCAGCAATTTCGTTCGATCCGCGAGTCACGGGCCATCCATCATGGCCCACCGTCGAGAGTTATGGACCGTAGAAGATCGACGCAATCGCAGCTAGCCCAACATTTTGAGCTGCTTGGAGCCATAAGGCTCGCCGGTGTGGACGACGTGTCATTCTGATACAGGTGTTCTAGATTTCAGTGGCGATCTCGCTCGGCGTCGCCGATCGCAAACTCGTCCAAGGCGCGCATCGGAACCACGGCGATGTCGTGCAAACCGCCAATCGAGGTCGTGCAAACGTCTTCCCACATCCGCGAGCTGATCCACGGTGACGCTGCCGCCCCGAGGAACGACGAAAGCCTCTCCGTAGTAGCGGGAGGTCATTCTACAAGGCGCGGCCGCATCGTCAGCGATCGTCAGGGGAGACGGCGCATTCGGTCTGCTTCACTTCGTCGCAGTCCGTGGGCGAGCCGCCGCAGGCCATGCAGGGGCTGTGGCCGTCACCGTCGCGCATGTTGCCGAGGCCGCCGCAACTGCCTTTGATGCGTCGATTCGAGAAGATGACTCCAACGGCCATTCCCGCGATCACGAGGCCCAGCACCACGGCGGCGATCGCGGCCAGGATCAGCACGGAGAACCAGTTCATGACTCCTCTCCCGAGACAGCGTGTCGCGATTCGATTTTCGCCGAGAATGCAGGCGTCGGCTTCTCGACGAATCGCTCACCGACCTTCACGATCAGCAGCGCGGCGATGTCGCGTTCGACCAGCCAATCATATCCCTCGGCCGGACCGAGGACCATGACCGTCGTCGCGTAGGCGTCGGCCGTCATGCATGTCGGCGCAAGCACGCTGGCCGACACGAGCGTATGCTCGATCGGACGGCCCGAGCGCGGGTCGAGGGTGTGCGAATACCGCTTGCCGCCGGCTTCGAAGTAGTTTCGATAGTCGCCGCTGGTCGCCATCGAGTCGTCGTCGAGGGCGACGATTTTCTCGACGGCCCTCTTCCCGGCGACGGGCCGCTCGATGCCGATTTGCCACAGAGCGCCGTCGTCATTCTTCGGCCCCTTCGTGCGAACCTCTCCACCGATCTCGACCATGTAGGCCGTCACGCCTCGCTCGTCGAGCAGTTCCGCGACGACGTCGACGCCGTAGCCCTTGGCGATCGCCGACAGGTCCACCGACACGCGCGGGTCAGACTTTTTCAGCGCGGGCGGATCGAGCCGGACTTCGAGCTTTTCATGGCCGACATGAGCACGCCGCTCCGCGAGATCGGCGTCGGACGGAACCGCGTCCGGACGCGCTTCGGGGCCGAAGCTCCACAGGTTCACGAGCGGCATGACGGTCGCGTCGAACGCTCCGCCGGACTCGCGGCTGACGCGCTGGGCTTCCGCGACGACCGTCGCGGTCGCTGCGGACACGGGAAACCACTCCGTCGAATCGCTCGCGTTGAAGCGGCTCAACTCCGAGTCGGAGCGATAGGTCGACATCTGGGCGTTGATGCGTTCGAGAGCGTCATCAACGGCACGCTTCAGTCCTTTCCCGGTTTCACCGGCCGGAACTTCCGTCAGCTTGATCGCGTAGGTCGTGCCCATCGTCTCGCCGGCGAGCGTCGTGCCGACGACCTCGACCTGCTGCCGGCAGGACGAGAGCAGCGATGCTGCGAGAAGAAAGAAAGCCGAGGCGGCGCGGCGCCTCGGCTTCACGATCGACGGATTCACGTGCGACCTTTAGCTGCCGAAGTCGTCGAACGCGATGTTTTCGGGCTCGACGCCCATGTTGTCGAGCATCTTGAGCACCGCCTGCAACATCATCGGCGGGCCGCAAATGTAGTACTCGATGTCTTCGGGCGACGGGTGGTTCTTCAGGTACTCGTCGTGCAACACCTGATGGATGAAGCCTTGATAGCCTGTCCAGTTGTCGCTCGGCAGCGGGTCGGAGAGAGCGATGTTGAACTTGAAGTTCGGGAACTTTTCCTCCAGCTCGCGGAACTCGGGAACGTAGAACAGCTCGCGGGTGCTGCGACCGCCGTACCAGTAGCTGACCTGACGATCGCTTTGCCGTTCCTTGAACAGCTCGAAGATGTGGCTGCGCAGCGGGGCCATGCCGGCGCCGCCGCCGATGTAGACCATTTCGTTCTTCGTCTCTTTGATGAAGAACTCACCGTAGGGCCCGCTGATCGTGCACTTGTCGCCGGGCTTGAGGTTGAAGATGTAGCTGCTCACCTTGCCGGGCGGCGTGCCGTCGGTGGCGCGAGGCGGCGGGCTGGCAATGCGGACGTTGAGCATGATGATGCCCTTCTCGCCCGGGTAGTTCGCCATCGAATACGCGCGGAAGACCGTGTCGTTGACCTTCGACACGAACCGCCACATGTTGAACTTGTCCCAATCCTCGCGGAAGTCGCCTTCGACTTCGAAGGTCTTGTACTCCACGACGTGAGGCGGAACTTCGATCTGAATGAAACCGCCCGGCTTGAAGCCGACCGCCTCACCTTCGGGCAGTTCGAGCACCAGTTCCTTGATGAAGGTCGCGACGTTGCGATTGCTGCGAACCGTGCAGTTCCACTTCTTCGTCTCGAAGACCTCTTCGGGGACCTCGATGTCCATGTCTTGCTTGACGGCGA
>JACCRE010000244.1 GCA_013813775.1 Planctomycetaceae bacterium | reverse complement strand
GGGGCCTTTGTCGGCAAGAGCGCTTGTGCTCGAGAGCGGCATCCCCCGGCGGCGGACGTCCACCTCACGCGACGGCGGCGTGTCACGCACAGTGCGTGACGGGTCGTTCGGCTCGCCCCCAAGGGGGTGTCCGACCGGCCGGGGCCGGTGTCGCCGCGTCGAAACGGGCGGGACAGGGGAGCGCGCTCCACTCTTTCCTTTCGGAAAGAGAAGGGAAGGACGGGAGAACGGAAGGAGGGGAGGAGAAAGAAGAGAGGAGACAGGAGAAAGAATGAAAGAGAGCTGAGAACCATCGGCCATTGGCCATCAGCCGAACTCCGCCTCCGCGTCATGAGACGCGCCGAGGTGATCCCGTCACGCCGAAAGGACTTTGCGATAGGCCTCCAAACCCGCTTTCAGGGCGTCCGGCAGATGCTCCGGGTTCTTCCCGCCGGCTTCGGCGAGATCGGGCCGTCCGCCGCCGCCGCCGCCGACCTTCTCGGCGGCCGCTTTGACCGCGTCGCCCGCCTTCAGCCCCTTCTTGACGAGTTCCTTGCTGACCGCGGCGAGCAAGGCGGCTTTGCCGTCGATGTTGCCGCCGACGATCAGCGCGACCGGCTGTTTGCCGCCGCGAAGCTGGTCAGCGAGGTCGCGCAACATCTCGCGGGTCGCGTTCTCGGGAGCGTAAGCGACGAGCTTCACGCCATCGACCTCCGCGGCGTTCGCGAGCAGGTCTTCCACGATCGAAGCGACGCCCTTGCTCGTCTGCTCGGCGAGCGACTTCTTCGCGTTCCGCAATTCGGTTTGCAACGCCTCGATGCGGCGCGGGATGTCGTCGAGCCGCGTCGCCCGCACGAGCGCCGCCGTCTGCGCCAACAGCGATTCTTCTTCGCGAATGCGGTGCAGCGCCTTCGGACCCGTCAGCGCCGTGACGCGACGGACGCCGGTGCCGACGGCCTCTTCGGCGACCAGCTTGACGAGTCCCGACTGACCTGTGTTGGCCAGATGCGTGCCGCCGCAGAATTCGAGGCTGAAGTCGCCCATCGAGACGACGCGGACGAAGTCGGGATAGCGTTCACCGAACAACGCCATCGCGCCGAGCTTCTTCGCTTCTTCCGCTGGCAGCACCCGCGTCGTGACGGGGGCGCCTTGGACGACGCGGGCATTCACGATGTCTTCGACGCGTCGCAGTTCGTCGGGCGTGACGGCGTGACGATGATTGAAGTCGAATCGCAGTTCGTCGGGCTGAACCTTCGAGCCGCGCTGCGTCGCGTCTTTACCGAGGACGGTGTGGAGGGCGTGATGCAGCAGATGCGTCGCGCTGTGAGCCCTGCGGATCGCGGCACGCCGCGCAACCTCGACCATCGCCGTCGCTTTCGCGCCGACCTTGATCGCGCCCGATTGCAGATGGCCGACGTGCAGGATCAGTCCGCCGTCTTTCTGCGCATCGATGACGCGGAACTCGAACCCGTCGCCGGTGATCGTGCCGACGTCGCCGACCTGTCCGCCGGCCTCGCCGTAGAACGGCGTGCGGTCGAGCACGACGGCGATCGGCTCGGCATGACCGATCTCATCGAGCGACTCGACGAGCCGTCCCTGCGCGATCAGGCCGACGACCTCGCCGGTCGCTTCCGTCGAGTCGTAACCGACGAACTCGCACTCGCCGTAGGTCTGGCGCAGGGCGTCGAGCGGCCCGGCGCTCATGACGGCGTCGAGGAACGCGGCACTGCCGCTCGTCTTTTCGTGTTCCTCTCGCAACCGATTGAACTCGGCGCGATCGACGGCGAGATTGTGCCGCGCGGCCATCGCTTCGGAGATTTCGACGAGGAATCCATACGTCGAATGCAGATCCCAGGCGACGTCGCCGGGGACCAGCGACGCACCGGACTTCTTCGCCGTCTCGACGGCCTTTTCGAAGCGAGCGAGGCCGCGATCGACCGTCGCGAGGAATCTTTCTTCTTCCTCACGGACGACGCTGGCGACGCTTTGGGCGGTCTCGGCGATCTCGGGGTAGGGGCGCTTCATCACCTCGACGACGGCCGGAACGAGCGCGTGCAGGAACGGCTCGTGCCTGCCGAGCAGATAGCCTTCCAACACGGCACGTCGCAGCAGCGATCGAACGACGTAGCCTTCTTCCTTGTTGCCGGGAGCGACGCCTTCGTGGGCGCACATCGTGACGGCACGAATGTGATCGGCGATCCGGCGGACCGGCCGGCCCCGCGGCGAATCGAATGCGTATTTCACGCCGACGGCGTCGGCGGCGACGAGACAGAGCTTCTTGAGCGTGTCGATCTCGTAGTTGGTCGTGACCCCCTGCATCACCGAGGCGCAACGCTCGAGGCCCATGCCGGTGTCGATGTTTTTGGACGGCAGCGGCTTGAGGTTGTTCGGCGGATTGCCGACGCGGTTGAACTGCGTGAAGACGAGGTTCCAGATCTCGACTTCCTTGTGCCCCTTGCCGGGATGGAAATAGATCTCGCTACACGGGCCGCAGACGCCGTCGGGGCCGTTGCTCGGCGAACCGGCCGGCCAGAAGTTTTCGTACTCGTCGTTGCGAGTGATGCGATCGGGCGAGAGGCCGATCTCTTTCCGCCAGATGCCGAAGGCCTCGTCGTCGTCGAGATAGACGGTGACCGTGAGCTGATCGGAGGCGAGTCCAAGCCACTTCTTCGAGGTCAGGAATTCCCACGCCCAGTGAATCGCGTCTCGTTTGAAGTAATCGCCGAACGAAAAGTTGCCGAGCATCTCGAAGAATGTGTGGTGATACGCCGTGACCCCCACGTTGTCGATGTCGCCCGTACGGAGGCACTTCTGGCACGTCGTCGCCCGCTTGAAATCGGGGCGGCCGAGTCCGAGGAACTCGTTCTTGAACTGGTTCATGCCGGCCGGCGTGAAGAGCACGGTCGGATCGTCCTTCGGCACGAGCACGTCGCTCGGGCGTCGAACGCAATCTTTGGATTCGAAGAAGGAAAGATAGCTTTCGCGAAGCTCGTCGGTTTTCATGCGGGGGAAGGGCGTCGATGTATTGGAAATGAGGTTTTAAGGAACTTGAATGCGGCGTCCGTCGGCGAGACGCAGCGTCACAGGCGCGGCATCGCCGACGGCCGCGTGAAATTCGGCGGGAGAAGAAATCGCGCGGTCGTTGACGGCCGTGATGAAGTCGCCCGGCTTGAGAGGGTCTTCGCCGCCGATCGCCTCGCCGGCCGAAAGCACGACGACGCCTTGCGGGTAAGGCTCCAACTGCGGCGCGACGAATCGTTCGCGGGCCGTCGCGTGATCGACACGGATGCCGCGCCACGGTTCGTGACGGGGCACCGTGGCGACGAGATCGCGGTCATTCACTACCGGCCATTTGTCGAGCCGCACGGTCATCGACCGCCGCTGCGTCGTGCGGCGGTCGCTTGTCGGTCGCAGAACGTCGAGTTGGACGTTGACATTCGGCCCCGCAAGGCCGATGTGGCGCATCAGTTCCGCCGTCGTATGCACGGCTTCGCCATCGATCGCCAATATGAGATCACCAACCTGCAAGCCGCCGCGATCGGCGGGAGATCCCTTCTTCACCGACTCGGCACGCACGGCGCCGCGCGCCTGCGCCAGTGCTGGCGAGAAGAGACGCCGTTGAGCAGCCGTCACGTCGGCAGGTTGAACCCCCAGGAAGCCGTATTCGGCCTCGTGGCCCTTCAGCAAGGCGTCGAGAATGCGACGCACACCGTCGTCGATCGGGATGGCGAATCCAGTCGTGCTTTCGTAGCCCTCGATCGCCGCGAGGGCCGTCGTCACGCCGATCAGCTTTCCCTCGCGATCGACGGTCGCGCCGCCGCTGAAGCCCAGGTCGGCCCGGCTGTCGATCTGCAGGAGCGTTCCATAATGGTGGATCGTCTCGTCGCGTCTCGAATCCCGATCGAGCGGCGTCCCGACCGGGGCAGGTCGGCGGAGGACATTGCCAATCATGCCCCAGCCGACCGACGGAGAACCGTCTCGCCCGACTCCGTAAGGATTGCCGAAGACGAGCGCGAACTGGCCCTTGCGATACCCCTTCGACGGCGACAAGGGCAACGATCGCGGGAAGTCCGCGGGACCGCCGGCAGGCGGCACGCCGAGTGATTCGAAGTCAATGCGCAGGACCGCGAGATCGCTGCGAGGGTCGGACGCGTGAATCGCGGCGTAGTAGCCTCGGCCGTCGTGAAAGCGGACGTAGAGTCGCGTCGAGGCGTCCGCCGCGGCGGCATCGGTAGCGGCTGGTCCGCCTTGAACGACGTGCTGGTTCGTAAGAATGAACGGGCGGCCTTCCGCGTCGGCGACGACGACCCCCGCGCCGAATTGATCGGGAACGAATCCGGGATCGGCGGGATGGGGGAATTGAAGGATGTCGTTCCAGGCAGCTCCTGGTCGTCCCGGCGCGATGCCGAAGGCGTTCAGCCGTCCGGCCGTCAACCGATCTGGACCGGTCCGGCCGCGGACGATACTCACGACCGACGGCTCAACCTGTTCGATGAGAGCGACGAGACGCTCCTCCATCGCGGCCACGACCGCAGCGGGTTCTTCCGCGGTGGAACGACCGGTCGCCAATAAAACACCGAGAGCCGCGAACGCCACGCGTCCATAGACGGACATGATGTTGTTCCGGTTCACTTCGGGACGAACTCGCAACCGATCGACGACCGCTGGGAAGCCGAACGGCCTGAAAAAGGCGAACGGATCGCCGCAGTGAGACCGCGACGATCCGTCGTCATTCTAGTCGTCTCTCGAAGCGACCGAAACGCTCAGCGCGTCATTCGTCGGTCGGCTCTCCGTCGGTCTCCGCTTCCGTCGCCGGAACGGCGACGTTGCGGGCGGTGAGGATCTTCTGCCGGATCTCGGCGGTCAGGATCGGATCCTCTTCAAAGAACTGGCGTGCCTTGTCACGGCCCTGGCCGAGCCGCGTTTCGCCGTAGCTGAACCACGCACCGCTCTTGTTGACGATTTTGTCTTCGACCGCCATGTCGAGTAGGTCGCCTTCGTAACTGATGCCGCGGCTGCTGAGCATGTCGAACTCGGCGACGCGGAAGGGCGGGGCGATCTTGTTCTTGACCACCTTGGCCTTCATCCGCATGCCGATCGTGTTCTCGCCTTCCTTGATCGTGCTGATGCGACGAACGTCGATTCGGATCGACGAATAGAACTTCAGCGCCCGTCCGCCCGGCGTCGTCTCAGGACTCCCGAACATCACGCCGATCTTCTCGCGGATCTGATTGATGAAGATGACCGTGGTCCGGGAGCGGGCGATGGCGCCCGTCAGCTTTCGCATCGCCTGGCTCATCATGCGGGCCTGCAGGCCGACATGGGTATCGCCGATCTCGCCGTCGAGCTCCGCCTTCGGCACCAGTGCGGCGACCGAATCGATCACGATCACGTCCACCGCGTTCGATTTGATGAGCATCTCGGCGATCTGCAGCGCCTCTTCGCCGTAGGAGGGCTGGCTGACGAGCAAATCCTCGAGATTCACGCCGATCCGCTTCGCCCAGGTCGGATCGAGGGCGTGCTCGGCGTCGATGAAGGCGGCGATGCCCCCTTCGCGCTGGGCGTTCGCGATCACGTGCAACGCGAGCGTCGTCTTACCGCTCGACTCCGGCCCGAAGATCTCGACGATCCGGCCGCGCGGCAGTCCCGCGCCGCCCAAGGCAAGGTCGAGCGAGAGGGCGCCGGTCGGAATGCCCGACACGGCCGCTCCCGCGACCTTGTCGAGCTTCATGATCGAGCCTTTGCCGAAGGCCTTTTCGATCTGCCCGACGGCGTTGGCGAGAACCGCGTCGGTCTCCTTACGCGCAGATGAGTCGCTTTTGGCGAGCGCGTCTTTGGTGCGGTTCTTGGGGGGCATTACGCCGTTCCTGCTTGATGTGGCCATGCGTCGTTGCTGCCGTGGTTGCCGCGTGAGTCGCGACCTCGGCTTCGAGGTCTTCCCGGGTGACGCCGAGCCGGCACGCCGTCCAGCCGACGAAGTCAAACCGAAGATCACACGCGTTGGTCATAATGCACCCTGCTGTCGGGATTTCAAAGGGAAGACCCGCCATGGGATACTGAACACAACAATAGTGTACGTGCGATTCATTGGGCTGTCAATAGGCAGTTTCTCAGCGATTTTGAAATGGACTTTTCAGGTTTACGCTTCGTCGCCAGCCAGAAGCATCGCCAGGTAGGATCGACGCTCCGAGTCACTGAGTGACAGGACATCCGCGAGAGAGAGCAGGATTGCTTTCGCGGATTCAAAGTCCTCTTTCGTCGCAGCTGTTTCCAATTCAACGAAATCACCTAAACCGTCCACCGCATCGATGGCGACTTCGACGTCCCGCTCCTGCCAGCGGAGCGACCAGGGTTCTCGCCGCTTTTTCACGATTCGAACGGGGCGGAAACTCAAGCTTTCGAGCATCGACGCGAAACCGGCTTCGTCGTTCGACCCGCCGGTGAACCAAATCTCGGTTTCTTCGCGACTCTTGGTCGCCTGGTCGAGCAGGGGGCCTTTGTAGGTCACGCAGGCTCGATCACCGACGACCCGAATCCGCAGCGCCTCATCCGACATCGCGAAATCGCGGACCGGGTGGGCGAAGTAGGTATCGACTTGCTCGATGACCTGCTCCGAAAGACCGCCCATCTCCTTCACCTGTTGACGAACGCGGGACACGTCGTCGGTGCGGAACTTCAGTTCGACTTCGATCATGGGCGGTGGTTAGTGGGCGGTGGTCAGTGGGCAGCCGCTGTGGCTCAGACCTCGGTCATTCCATCACATCGCCACTGGGAAACGTCACGCAGCCGGTGCATCGTCGCCGAGACGCCGCAGATGGCTCCACGTATAGAGACCGGTGTCGTGGCCGTCGGACCAGCGCACCTTCAATGCGTAGTTGCCGGCGAGTTCCACCGCCGTCGGCTCGATCGCTTCCGGCACCTTCGCGGGATCGAGCAGTCGCTCTCCCGTGAACTCACTGACGCACGCCGCGCAAGGACAGTCACAGCGCATGGCCCGGAACGGAATGCCGTCACTGCGACCGTCGGACCACGCGATTTCAAAGCGACCGTTCGGTCGATCGGCCTTGATGTCGGTTGGCGTGAACGACGAGTCGCGGCTCAATTTCGCAGCCCCGTGTGATCGACCTTCTTCCAGTACTCGTCGAATTTGAAGTCGGGGCTGTTCTCGTAGTCATGGCAGCGAACGCAAAGATCCTCGGTGCGTGCCCGCTTCACCAGGGCCTTCGCGCGCGCCAGGTCGGACTGGCTCACCGACTTCGCGTTCCTATCCCACTTCTCAAAAATGTCGACGTGCACGCTGCCGGGGCCGTGGCAGTTCTCGCACTGCTGTCCCGCCAGCAGGTCATGTCGATGCGGCTCGCTGCGTTCGGCGGCGATCTCCTGCGGCAGGAATCCCGACAGGTACGGATACGCCTCCTGCGGATTCCAGCCCGTGACATGACACGACAGGCACTCGGGGTCGCGGCGGCGATCAACCCACGTTCCCTCGAACTTCTCGCGGCCTTTGGCGAGCGAGGTGTAAGCGGCGGCGTGCTTCGTCGTGCTCCACTTCGCGAAGGCCTGCTTGTGACACTCGCCGCACTTCTGAGCGCCCACGTATGTGCCTTCGGTGGGCGGTGAGGATTCCGGCAGGTCGGCGAACACGTCCGCAAGGTTGTCCGCCAAGGTGTTCTGGTATTCGCGCATGATCGCGTCCATCGCGGGATCATGTTTGAACCGGTCGCGGTCGAGATCGACCAATTCATAACGCAGCGGCTGTTTTTCGTCATCCGGATACACACTCAGCACGCCGGCGTACTTGCCTTTGTGGCCCACGGTCACGAGCAACGAATCGCCGACCTGCTCGGGCTTGCCGTGCGGATCTTCCGGACCGCCGGCCGAAACGACGACGTTGAATTGCGGAAACCGCTTCGCCAGCGCACGGGATTCCTCGAGACTCGCGTAGCTCAGCAGAACATTGATCTGCGTCTTCTCGTCGCCGAACTGCTTCACGACCTCTTCGAGCGACTCCGCTGCCGGAGTGAAGGCGACGTCGGCGGAGGCTCCTTCCGGAAAGAGTCCTCGTTGTTGACTCTCGCCGAGAATCATCGCGGCTCCGATCTTCACGCCGCCCGATTCGAAGACGACCGATTTTCGCGGCCCGCCTTCCAAGTCGGGAACGCCGAAAAACGTTTCATTCGACCCGAGAAACGCGAGACCCGGTGAGCCATCGTCGGCCGGAACGTGTTCCGAAAGCAGAAACGCCGGCTGAAGACGAAGTTCCTCGGGACCGAGACCGACGCCGCGGTAGTCGAGCGTCCGCAAGGCATCGGTGATCGCGGCGAACTTGTATTCGCTTTGCTTTCTGGCGCGTTTGACGGTGCCGCCGAGGTCCAAACCCGCAACGTCCCAGCCTTTGTCGCGAAGCTGCTTCATGAGATCGCTGCGGCGGGCCATGCCGCCCGACTGCTTCTCCGAGCAGCCGCAGGGTTCGAGATAGCCATGCTGCTCGCCCGTGAGCACCAGCACGGCGGCCGGCTTCGGCCAATCCTGGAAGCGAGGGGGTTGCTCGGTCGCTTCGACGCGCGGCGGCTGCTTGCGGTTTGCGCCATCGGGCTTATCGACCGCCGAGAAAATCGACGAACCGCTCGCATAGACGAGCAGCGCGAGCGCCACACCCACGAGCGCCAGCAAGGCCAGCGCGATATTCCGCGACATCAAAAGGCTCCCTCTCCGTGGAAGCGGCGGCGTCAGTGTGAACGGAAGAAATGAAGATCGAGAAGTGAGATTTCGGACTTCGCCCGCTGCTCTCGCCGCGGACAACCCTTCCGTCTTCCACCTTATCAATTCTTCTCTTCTGTTCTCTCTAGAATCACGCGAGAAGAGCTTGTCGATCTTCCAGCGAAAACCCCAAGTACGCTGCCCGAAATCCGAAACACAGCCGACGGACCAAAACTCGAATCACACCGAAGCACACGGCGGCCGACGATCGTAGTGGAATTCCGCCCGCTGGGGGAGCCAAACCGACCGGCCGCGATCACGGCCGCGAAACGAACTCGACGAAGAACTTCATGTCACGGGCCTCGGGATGGTTGGTGGTCACATCCACCTTCACCGCACCCTTCGAGCGATGCACAGCCGGCGGGCTGCCCGGCGGCACGCTGAAGGTGAGTTCATATCTCTGTCGATTCGCGGCTTTGAATTCCTCGTCGCGTTTGAGGGCGAGTTCCACGGAAGGATCAGTCGTCTTGATCGACTCGAACTTGAACTCTTCGCCCTCCCGCAAGCCTGAAACGAACAGCGAGATCCTGGCGGACGCCCCTTTCGCGGCGGAAAACTGCCCGAGGTCGAGCGCAAAAGCCGCGGGATTCCAGGCCACGCCCGGAGTCGGCAGTATCTGAATCGGGCCGTGCCGCGTGCCTGCGACTTGAATCGTCAACTCGGAAGCCTTCTCGTCGTCGATGTCGGTTTTGACCGTGAGCGTCTCCTTGAATTTTCCGATCGGCATGCCGGGAGACAGACTCGCCACGATCTTGTAACCGACCGTCGCTTCTTCGGCCTTCAATTCGTCGTCACCGATGCGAATCGCCTCGGCGGTGAGCAGCGGGTTCGAACTCTCGACGGATTCGATTTGGAAGTCATCGAGCAGTCGCGAGTAGATGAAGCCCGCGACGTCGACCTCTTTGTCGCCGCTGACCTCGCCGACGCTCCAGACGCCGTTCGGGGCCGTGATGAGCAGCTCTTCGACCTTGCCGACGACCGCCAGGCGAATCTCAGGCTTCTTGGGATCGTTCGTGTTGATGAACGCTCCCTTGTCGAAGACCTCCGTCGGGCCGACCGGCGTCCATTCGAGCGTGATCGTGCCTTCACCGCCCGGGGGAATATCGTTCTTGGCGGCTTCCGAGACCGTGCACTGGCATGTCGTTCGCGGCGTGCCCAGCTTGAGCGGCGCTTCGCCTTCATTGCGAACGATGAACTCATGCTTCCGCGTCTCGCCCATCCGCATCACGCCGAACTCGTACGTTTCCTCGGGCACGACGGCCTTCGGGTGCGGCCCGGTTTTGGAAGGTCTCGGCTCATCGGACTCCACGCTCACCACGGGCGTCGGCCCGGAGGCGTCGCCTCGTGCGAGCCAGTACGTCGCGGCGAGAGCGCCGCCGGCGAGGAGCACCGCGGCGAGAATCGCTCCGAGTTTCATGTGAGTCCTCTGGAAAGCTCAGCAGCCTGATGATGCGGAACAACGAATGCAGTGACAGACGATTCCATGCTACGGAACGGGCGCGGCCTTTCCAACGGCGGAAAGACGTTCCAGATCGCCTCGCGTCGCGTCGTCGAGCGTAATGTCGCTGTGTCCCGCGGCGGCATTGATGCGATCCAGCTCTAAAGCCGCTTTCGCCTGTTCGGCGGCTCGCTCGGGCTGATCCGACGCTTCCAAGGCACGGGCAAGCTCGACGTGCAGATCCACATCGGTCGGCGACAGCGCGACGGCATCTTCCAGCAAACGTGCCGCTTCGCTGAAGTTTGAGGGAGACGCTTCGCTGCCTGTGTTCAAAAGCAAACTCGCCAGGCGGCAACGCGCGTAGAGGCTTCTCGGTTCGATCGCCAGCAACGCTTCCCACTCCCGCCGGGCGCGAGTGACATCGGCGGCACGTCCCGTCGATTGGGCGCGGGATGTCGCAAGTTCGGCACGCAGCCGTCGTGCCGTCGTCGCAAACGGGTCGGCCTCGATCGCCTCAGCCAGCAGCCGGTCGGTCGAGGGATCGCCTGCGAGCGCGGCAGCCTGTGCCCGCGCGGTGAGAGCGCCGCCGTTGAGCACCGGCTTCAATCCCGTCAACAAGCAGCCGGTGGCGAGTGCTGCGAAAATGACTGCTGCCGTCACGAAACCGGTTCTTGAGTTCACAAGTTCACGCGGGCGATCCAGAGCGAGCCCGAGAAGGAGCAACGTCTGTACGACCGCCGGAAATTCGATCCCGTCGGCTCCCAGCAGATGCACCGTGAGCGCGACGAAGCCCGCACTGCAACCTACGGCGATTCTTTTCGTGGTGTTGGACGGTTTCAGGCAGAGCAGCGCCACCGCCGCGATGGGGGCGATGGCGACAAGTCGCCAATCGAAGCCGGCTCCGCTGATGAAGAAGACGAAAAACACCGCGGGGAAGGCGGCGAGAGTCCCCATCTCGAAGGCCGACCAACCCCTTCGCACTTCCGCGGGAATTTCTTTCTCTTCCGCGGCTTCCCGGGATCGAGCCGTGTTTAGAACTTCGGACAAAACCGTCACTGCTCTGAAGCGGCTCACGAATCCAGTCCCCCTCTCCCTGGGGAGAGGGGTCAGGGGTGAGGGGACGCCTTGCGGCAGCCGTTTGTCGCTCGCGGTTTCGCCGCGCGGCGAAACCGCGAGCGTGATCGGTGGCCGAGGCGAGAAGGACTTCGCGTCAACACTCCCCTCACCCCCGGCCCCTCTCCCGAGGGAGAGGGGAGTTTTGTCAGACGTTCTTAGGACGACGTAGCCGAGCAGACCGATGAGCGCCAGCAGCGAGAGAAGGCCGCCGGCCGTCCAGATGTCGAGAAAGAGGTTATGCGGCGCCGCGATCTCTTCACTCGCGCCGATCGGCCGATGTTCGAGGTAGTGGCTGCGGAAGTTTCCCGGACCGGTTCCAAGAATCGGCCGCTCGCGAAGCACGTCGAACGTTCCCGTCCAATAATCGAGGCGATATCGCAGCGACTTCGGCGCTTCGGACAAAACCTCGCGATCCAGCCCGCCCGACGCCAGCACCGCGACCCCGGCGACGACCACGACCATCACCGTCGCAACGCTGCCGACCAACACGCGTCGATCGAGTCGCCCCCGCAGCAGCGAGAGACCGAGAGCGGTTACGCTGCCGACGACGAGTCCAGCCCAGGCAGTGCGACTTTTAGTCAGCAACAGGCAATAAAAAACGACGCCGATCGCGGCAATGAGGCCGGCGGCCTTCCAGCGCGGCCCGTGCCAACGAACCCACATCAGCAGGATCGGGATCGCCGCGGCGAGCAGCCCGCCGAGCGTGTTGGCGAGGCCGAACGTGCCGAACGGCTCGGAGCTGAACTTGACGCGGTTCTCCCATTGCCGGCGCGCCGAGGGATCGAGCGGAATGTTGAAGTCGCTGAGCTTCCGGCGGACATCGGCCAGCTCTGTCCGGTCCGATGTCGTGGCGGTTCCGTGTTCAACGAGAGCGGAAAGGCTCGCTGCGCTGCTCGTCAAGTCGTCGTAGCGTCTCGCCGTTTCCGCGAAGGACACCTGATGCTGCCAGACCCCGAGCGCAGCGATGCCGACCAGCACACTCGCGAACGCCGCCACCGGCCGTGCTCGGTCGAACCGCGGCAACACCTGACGAACGAGAAACAGCATCGCCGCGAGCCCCGCCCACTCCCAGACGACGTTCACCGCCGCGCGACGGTCGCCGCCTTCGAGGAAGATTGGGATCGTCGAGAAGGCGTGTCCGACGAAGATCAGAACGACGAAGGCATCGAGCGGACTGAAGGAAAGGCTCCGACCGCCTCTACGGAAAGAGAGCCAACACCAGAGCGCGGCTCCCACGAGCCACAATTGGGCTTGCCATAAGGTCTCGCCGAAAATCGCGGCCTCCGTCGGCTGGAGATACCGCGCGGCGAGCAGCAGGCCGATGAAGAACAGCCAGCCCGGCGACGGTGTGGAGGATGCCGACACGTCAGGAACGGGTTGGCTCGGGCGGACGGGACGGGGCATGATCGAGCGCAGCCGTCAATGCGGCGGAGTGTTGAGAAGCCGTGAGACGCCGCCCGCTGCGCCGACCCGTCGTTTCGAGAATCGCCACGATTGCCAGCACGCACCCCACGATCACGATCACGAGCCACGCTCCGCCCCAGCCGGGAACCTGATAGAGCACGAGGGCCGCCAAACCCGTCGTGAGCGTGGCGAGATAAATCGTGAGCACCGCCCGCGGCGGACTCAATCCCAGCTCGACCAGGCGATGCGAGAAGTGGCTTTTATCGGGCTGAAAGGGACTGCGTCGCTGCGACAGCCGAATGACCATCACGCTCGTGAAATCGTACAACGGAACCGCCAGCACGCACAGCGGAGCGAGCAACACATGCCGGCTGCCTTGTTCTGTCTCATAGAAGGTGGCGGCGGCCGTGAGCGAGGCCATCAGCAGGCCCACGAAATAACTGCCGGCGTCGCCCATGAAGATGCGGCCCCGCCAGTTGTGAGTCAGAAAGCCGCCCAGCGACCCCGCGAGGATCAGCATCGTGCCCGCGACGAACCAGCGTGGTTCTGAAAGGGCCGTGAGCATGATCGCCGCGAGCACTCCGGCCGCGACGAAGGCGATGCCGCCCGACAAGCCGTTCATGTTGTCGAGAAAGTTGAAGGCGTTGACGAGCAGCACGATCCAGAAGACCGTGACGAACGACCCGAACCACGGCAGCGAAACGAACAGCGTCGCCCGCACTCCCGCCGCGACGACGATCCCCGCCGCGAGGAACTGCAGCGCCAATCTCGGCTGCCACGGGATCGCGCGGAAGTCGTCGTACAGCCCCACGGCGGCGAGCAGCGTACCCGCACCAAGAATCGCGAAGAGCTGCGGAGCCTTCGCGACCATGCCGTCGATGTGAATCCCGAGCGCCGCCGGCACGATCGAGGTCGGCAACACGTTCTGCCGGATGAGCCACGCGACCAAGACCGCTCCCAGAATCGGCCCAACCACCGCCGCCCACACGGCGACCCCGCCGCCAAGAGGGGTGGGCGTGAGATGCACCTTCCTCGCCGCCGGCTTATCGATCAGCCCGAGTCGCGGAGACAGCATCCTCATCGCCGCCGTCAGGGCCAGCGACAGCAGAAACGCTGGCAGCAGGCAGGCGGCGATGAAGAGGAGGAGGGTCATGGAGCGCCAACTATGCATAGGGCACGCCTGATTGTTCGCGTGCTACTCGTCGCTTCCGAGGCGCGGCAGGAAGCCACTTGCGATGGCGGATTCGATGACCGGCGAACTTTCGGACCATATCATTCTTCGTGTGATTGGCTCTAACGCCGGCGCCGTGTAGACGAAGCGCAAATCGTAGGCCCGATAAAGGTCGTCGAAGAAACGAGCGAAGGCGAGTGGACTCTCAGAAAGCGGAAAATCGCCCACCACCTCGGCGATGCTTTCACCGCTTGGATGCACGAGCGCGATCGCCACAGCTTCGTACCGGCTCACATCGTTCCGGATATCGCTGCGATTCGTGATACGTGCCATCGCGTCGTGGTATCGCCTGATCGAATCAACGACCGCACCGCTTTCCTCGATCGCAACATCATTGCGAGTGCTCGTGTCGGACGCCCGATTGGCGCGAAGTACGTGGAGAAAGCCGTACACGAGCGCGGGATATGCGATGTGGAGATTCGTGCAATCCCCGGCAGCCTCTTCCATTCGGTTCGTCAGATTTCGAAATGCGTTGAACGTGCCTTTCACCGAAATCGCGAGGGACGGACCGATCTCACGTTTAGAGACGACGACATCGACGCTCTTCGTCTTGAGGCCGCCCAAGACGGTCTGTTCCGATGCATTCGCCAAAGCGGCGTCGAAGACGAGGCTGTACGAGGAGCCTCGCTTTCCGCGTTCGATTCTCAGTGGAGGTCGCGGCGTGATGTCCTCCGGACGAAATCCTCCTTCGATGACCAGTCGCTGGGCGAGGTGTTGATGCAGTGGGCGAATATGTCCTTGGCTCTGCGTGGCGGCCGCCGTGGCGAATGCGTGCAACGCCTGTTTCAGCCCGACAAGTGGCGCCGTTTCACGCGTCATAGTGCCTCCAACGCATCAAGGTCCGCCGTCCGAGGTCGAGCAAGTTCAGTTCATCAGCGGAAAACGGTCGGCCGTTCCGCGGAACGACGACGCGGGCTGCTTCACCGGGTTCCACCTTCAGCATTCCACCTCCAAGCGGATGACCTTCAATTTCAACGCTGAGTCGCGATAAAGGATGATCCCATGATCGCTGCAACTGCTTAAGTGACATATTGCCCCGCAGACGCACGACATGGACCGAGTTGGTTCCGACGCACCCCGCTCGATTTTCGACGAGCGACGGTCCCGCCCCGCTCATATAAGAAAGGAACGCATCCGGCACCGTGACGTCCGGGACGACATGCCAGGGATCACGATTTCGACACTTGTACGTTTCTCGCGCTTCTTCGCCTTCGGGTGAGTCCAGGTATGACTTGACCGACACCGGCAACTCATCGCGCGCGGTGACTCTCAGCAGGAGACACGCCTCGTCTCGCTCCAGCCAATTCTCGACTGTGCTTTTTTCAAGCGTGCGAGGTGGAAGACTCCGTCCACTGCGGACTGCGGGCAGGAGGAATTTGGACGGGACATCCCAGCCGCGAGCTTCCGATGGACGCAGGTGAAAAAAATCGTTGGCCCCCGTCACATAGCCGATTCCGACTTTTGCGACGCTGCCAAGTCGACAAACGGATTTTGATGCGGCGCTCGCCTGATAAAGATCGAGCGTGTCGTCCGGAAGCAGGAACGGCCGTACTCGGTGGGAAAATGCCTCCCAGCGAGCGACGGGAACTCTTCGGAAGCTACGCGGCGGCGAAGCGGATGACCGAAAGCGATCCAAGGCAGTCAGTCGAATTTCCTCGGTGCTGCCTGTGTATCCATCGGCATAGAGTAACCACGCATCCTGTGACAGCGTGGGGAAAAGTCGCTCCCGGATGGCGATCAAATGTACGACATCGAAGTTCTGGCAAAGAAACCGTACAAGCGGACGAGCGTACGGCGCATGGCCGATTTCGGCTGGCACGACGAAAGCCATGCGCCCGCCGGATGCCAGGCATCCCGCCGCCGCCGTGAGAAAAGGAGCCCAAGACGACGACAACGCCGAGAAGCGTACGCCTAGCTTCCCGCAATGCTCTAGCGCCCGCCGCCGCGTCTCGCCGTTGAACCGCTGGTAGCGGATGAAGGGCGGGTTGCCGACGGCGCACTGGAAACGCTGTTGCGTCCTCGCCGCCCAATCGAAGAAGTCGCCAACGTGAACGATCGACCCAGGTGACCGTTGGCTGGCAACGCCGGCCGTTGCAGCGTCCCACTCGACGCCTACGGCATTTGGATGCAACGCGAGGAATTGTCCGTCGCCGCAGGAAGGATCGAGAAGCCGATCATCGGAACTTCGCACCGCCCAACGCACAAGCGACTGCGCGACGTCAAGCGGCGTAAAGTACGCCCCTCGTTCTTTAATTCCGGCCGAGATCATCTTGGTTCGCAAATCAAATGTAGGTATTTCGTGGAGCGATGGGGCAGCCATTATTCAGTGCCCATTTTTCTTTGGCGACGCTGAGTTCGTGGCCCCTCTCCCTCCGGCCAGCGCGTCAACCCCGGCCCCGGCACCGGATCGATGTCTTTCGGCACCTGATACCGCTCGCGGAGTTTGGTGAGCTGGTCCTTCAGGTCGGCGACGACGTCTTTGTATTGCGAATCGTCGACGACGTTGCGCATTTCCTGCGGGTCGGACTTGAGGTCGTAGAGTTCCCATTCGTCGACGTTGTAGAAGTGGATCAGCTTGTAGCGGTCGGTGCGAACGCCGTAGTGGCGCTGCACGGCATGCACCGCCGGGTACTCGTAGTAGTGGTAGTAGATCGCCTTCCGCCAATCGGCGGGAGTCTTGCCCTTCATCAACGGCACGAGGCTGCGGCCCTGCATGTCGTGCGGGATTTCGACGCCGGCGGCGTCGAGAAACGTCTCGGCGAAGTCGAGGTTCTGAATGAGGTCGTCGCTGACGCTGCCGGGTTTCGTGACGCCGGGCCAGCGGACGAGCAGCGGCATCCGCAGCGATTCCTCGTACATGAATCGCTTGTCGAACCAGCCGTGATCGCCAAGGTAGAAGCCCTGGTCGGAGGAGTACACCACGATCGTGTTCTCGGCGACGCCTGATTCGTCGAGATAATCGAGCATCTGCCCGACCGAGTCATCGACGGCCGCGACGCAGCGCAAATAATCCTTGATGTAACGTTGGTACTTCCAGCGGACGAGGTCCTTGCCCTTCAGGTCGGCCTTGCGGAAGGCCTCGTTCTCTTCGTCGTAAGCGGCGTGCCACATGGCAAGCTGCTCGTCATTGAGGTTTCGCGGCGGAACGAGCTTGAGGTCGACGTTGTTGAGCGTCTTCTCGATCGACATGTCCTGCGTCTTCGCGGCCGTGCCCCGGCCGTCGTAATCATCGAAGAGGCTCGCCGGCTCGGGGATCTCGACGTCCTTGTACTTGTCGAAGTAGCCCGGCCCGGGCTGCCACTCGCGGTGTGGGGCCTTGTGCTGGAACATCAGCAGGAAGGGCTTCTCCTGATCTCGCTGATTCTTCAGCCAATCGAGGGCGAGATCGGTGATGACGCTCGTCGTGTACCCGGTGTGACGAACTCGCTCGCCGTTGCGAATCATCGGCGGATTGTAGTAGGGGCCTTGGCCGACAAGTATCTCGTAGTGATCGAATCCGGTCGGGTTGGACACGAGATGCCACTTGCCGATGATCGAGGTCTGGTAGCCGGCCTGTTGCAACAGTTTGGGAAACGTCTGCTGGCTGGCGTCGAACTTCGAGCGGTTGTCGATGAAGCCGTTGAGATGGCTGTGCTTGCCGGTCAGGATCACGGCGCGGCTCGGTCCGCACAGCGAGTTCGTGCAGAAGCAGTTCTCGAACTTCATGCCCTCGCGGGCGATGCGGTCGAGGTTCGGAGTCTCATTGATCTTCGAGCCGTAGCACGACATGGCGTGCGAGGCGTGGTCATCGGTGAAGATGAACACGATGTTCGGACGCGTGGCGGTGTCCGCCGCATCGACGCTTCCGCTCAACCCGCACATCAAGACGAGACTCGCCAGCCAGACGGAGAGCTGCATCGGTGGAGTCATCCTCGAAGAAGGGCAGGGCGAGCGACCGATCGGTCGCCCCGAGAAGTGACGCGTGCGGCTCATCATGCTCGCGGTCCCTACGACCCGCAAGCTTCCGCGCGGGGCGACGTGGTCGTTGAAGGATCATCTCGAAGTCGGCGATTCTTGTAAGGCGTACACGGCTCGAACGGCAGCTCGATTTACGAAGACGGCTTAGATGGAACAACTTATGACGAATCCGACTGTTGAACCGCGATGCGGCACGCCCCGTGCATGCTCTCCCCTCGACTTGCGGGGAATTGCCTGCGGGTCGATGAGTCAACGAACACCGCATCCGGCCCGAAAGTAGCTCGCCATGCGACAGATCAATACACGCGTCGTCCGTAAGCTGACCGCCGCCGACGGCTACCTCGAACTGGGCATGCCGACGCAGGCGCTCACCGAATTGGACGCCGTCGGCGAGGCGGGGCCGCTGCAACCGGCCGTCGAGTTCATGACGGGACTCGCCCTGAAGGACCAGCATCGGTACATCGATGCCATCGAGCCGCTTCAGAAGGCCGCCGTCGAGATTCCCGCGCCGCACAATCGCGATGCGTGGCTTTCGCTCGGCGAATGCTATCGCATGAGTGGTCTCTCGGAACTCGCTGTCATCGCCGAAATGTTCGCCGACGAACCCGGCGTTCCGGAAGGCTGGGACGACGGCTGGCCCGAGGCCGACACCTCATACGAAGCCGCCCATAGCGCCGCCTTGGCTGCGGAAGTCACCGAATACGCACGCCGGCAAATCTCGTTCGGGAACGAGGCGTCGGACGATCGTTTCTGAAACGCCGCGACGAATCATTCTGTTGCGAATGACGGGCACCCTCCCACGGAAGGTGCCCGTTCCTGTTTTCACGGTTCGTATCTCGCTCCTGTCACACGGCCCGTTCGAGCAACAACGCCGTCGCATCGTCGAACAAGCCCTCGCGAGCCGCGAAGGTTTTGGCCTCGGTGAACAGGTTCTCCAAGGTCGCCGACGGTGACGAACTGGTCGATCCGTCTTGTAAGACGCGGGCGATCCGTTCGGTGCCGAACTGCTTGTCGCGAGGAGACGGCGCCGCTTCCGACAAGCCGTCGGTGAATAGCAAGAGCCGGCCGCTTTGCGGGATCACGCCTGTTTCGACCTGATAGACGGTGTCGCTATCGACGCCGAGCGGCGGGCCGGGCGGCGACTCGCGTTGCAACGGCCAGACATGACCGCCCGCGTTGAGCAGTGGCGACGGATGTCCCGCCGTCGCCCACATCAACTGGTGCCGGTCGTGCCGCAGAACGACGCAGACGGCCGTCACGAACCCGCCGCCGAAGCGGCTCAGCTTCTGGCGGCAGAACAGGCGGTTCAGCTCGTTCAGCAGCGCCGCGGGATCTCGGAACTTCGCCGTCGGCAGCACGCGCAGCAAGGCGTCGAGCGCGATCATCGACAGGCAGGCACGCAGGCCATGACCTGTGGCGTCGGCGAGAATCAGCGTCGTGTGATTCTCGTCGGGGCTGGTGACGTCGTAATAGTCGCCGCCGATGGCGACGGCCTCGCCGCCCGCGACTTCGATGCGGCTGGGCTCGTAACGCACCGCCAAGCGATAACCGGGCGGTGCGGCCACCTTCTCCGGCAGAACGGCCGATTGTACGAAGCGCACCGATTCAAGCTCGCGTCGCATCATCGCCGCGGCCCGCTGGTCGGCTTCGGCACGCACGGCTTCAAGCGTGCCTTCGAGGGTGGCTCGCAACAGGAACACGAAATCGCCGCCGAGATCGCGCGGCAGGCTCGCTCGCAGGCCTTGTTGCAGAAACGGGGCGAGCCGGTAGACGTCGTCGGGCCGGCAGACGCCGACCACCGGGCAATTCGGTCGAAGCCGGCGCACCCTCTGAAACGCCGCGAACGCGGCGTCGTGGTCGGGCAGTGCGGTCGCCAGCAAGACGATGTCGAACGCGAAAGGCTCGATCTCGGCGACCTCGAGGAATGAGGCCGTGTCGGTGCAGACCGTCGAGAGCTCCTCTTCGACGTTCAAGTAGAGCCTGATGAGATCCGCTTCCTGGACATCGTCCCAGCCGACGAGCACGCGCATGATTCCTCACCCCTTGCGGTCACGAGTGGCGTGGATTGTAGCCAACTCTCCCAGCGGCGATGATCGTCTTCGGAATCCTCCTTCGGGCACGTCGCTGGGGTCGCCGTGAAGCCGTGTTGCCATTGGCAGCCTGACAGGACCGCTAACACTCCAATGCGGTCGCGAATCCAGTTCCCCTCTCCCTGGGGAGAGGGGTGACGCCTGACGCCTCTTAGAAGACAAGTGCTGATGCTCGCTCTGCTTTCACCTGCGAAACGACTCGATCCGACGCCGCGTCCGGACATTCCCACGACGACTCCCGACTTCCTTGACGAGGCGGAGAAACTGGTGACGCGGCTTCGCAAGCTGTCGGTGTCGAAGCTGGGGCGGCTGATGGACGTCAGCGAAGCCCTCGCGACCGAAAACCACGCGAGATACCAAGCGTGGGAGACTCCGTTTTCGCCTGAAAACGCGACGCCGGCTGTGTTCATGTTTCGCGGCGACGTCTACGGCGGTCTCGACGTGGACTCGTTCGACGCGAAGGATTTGGCGTTCGCGCAAAAGCATCTGCGAATCCTCTCGGGACTCTACGGCCTCCTGAGGCCGCTCGATCTCGTGCTGCCGTATCGACTGGTGATGGGAACGACTTTCGAGACGGGGTCGCCGCGAACTCTTTATGAGTTTTGGGGCGATACGATCACCGACGCGATGAACGCATCGTTCGTCGCCCAGAAAAAACCAACGGTGATCAATCTCGCGTCGAAAGAGTATTTCAAGGCCGTCAATCCCGACGCCCTGTGCGCCCGCCTCATCATGCCGTCGTTCCGGGAGATCAAGGACGGCAAGCTGCGAATGGTGGGGCTTGTCGCGAAGCGGGCCCGAGGGCTGATGGCGCGATACATCGTCAAAAACCGACTCCGCCAGCCGGACGACATCCTCGACTTCGACCTCGAAGGCTACCGGCTCGACGAATCGCTTTCATCGGACGATGCCCCGGTCTTCGTCCGGCCTGCGGTGTAGACTCCATGTCTTCGAGGTGCGGACTCGGAACTCGGAGCCGCAACCGTCAGGGAGTGCCTGGCGGCGTCCATCGCTCCCTGACGGTCGCGGCTCTGAAAAGTCGTACGGCGACTCGACGAAATGGATGCGATTCCACATGAATCCGCGGCTTTGAGTACGTCATAGTGTTCTCGACGACCACCGCCCAAGGTTCGAGCCGTCTCACGCAGGACTTGAAGGCGGAAGCGCAGCTTCTCGGCTTCGACCTCGTCGGGATCACGCCCGCTGCGACGCCTCCGGGCTATGCGAGCTTTCTCGACTGGCTCGCGCGTGGCTACGCCGGCGAGATGAGCTACATGGAGCGACGCAAGGAGGCCTACGCCCATCCGTCCGGCGTGCTGCCGGCCGTGAAGAGCGTCGTGATGCTGGGCATGAACTACCGAGGAGTTGAGGGTCGAGAGTCGAGGGTTGAGGGTCAACCAAACTCTCCTCAACCCTCAACCCTCAACTCTCAACCCTCCGCAAAGGTCGCGGCCTATGCCCACGGCGGCACCGATTACCACGACTTCATTCGTGAGCGGCTGAAACGGCTTGCCGACTTCCTGCATGAAAGACAGCCGGGTTGCGTGACGCGGGGTGTCGTCGACACCGCACCGCTACTTGAACGGGATTTCGCGAGGCTCGCGGGTCTCGGCTGGTTCGGCAAGAACACGCTGCTGATCAACAAGCGGGCGGGCAGCTTTTTGTTTCTCGCCGGGTTGCTGACGGACGTCATCTTCGACTACGACCCGCCCCACGAGAAGCAGCATTGTGGAACGTGCACGCGCTGCCTCGACGCCTGTCCGACCGACGCGTTTCCACAGCCGGGCGTGCTCGATGCGACGAAGTGCATTTCGTATCTGACGATCGAACTCAAAGGCACGATCCCCGAGCCGTTGCGCGAAGGAATCGGCGACTGGCTCTTCGGCTGCGACATCTGTCAGGACGTGTGCCCCTGGAACCGGAAGGCCAAGCCGACGGAGGAACCCGCCTTTCAGCCGCGACCGGATCTGTCTCCCGCGGATGCGATCGCCGTCCTGCGGATGTCGAGCAAAGATTTCGACGAACGATTTCGCAAGACGCCGCTGTCGCGGCCGGGAAGGGCGGGGCTGCAACGCAACGCCGCGATCGTTCTAGGCAACGCCGGCAACGCCGCGGCGATTCCTGCCCTCGTCGAGGCGATCCAGGGTGACGAACCGCTCGTCCGCGGGGCCGCGGCATGGTCGCTCGGCCGGCTCGAAGCGAAATCAGCTCTGGTCGAACGACTCGAGCACGAGACGGATGAAGAGGTTCTCCGGGAAATTCGTCGGGCGCTGGGCGGTTGATGGAATATGAGCCGCGGGCGGACGCCCGCGGCTCAGCTCAATCGTCGTTCTTCCTGGTTTTGGCGAGTTCGACAACCGTTGCATCGAGTTCCTTCAGGCCCTCGTTCGCCTTGAGCTCGTACAAGCCGCTCTTGTAGGTGCGGACGACGCCGTCGGGACCGATCACGACCCACAGCGGAAGCCGCGCGCCGAGCGAACGTGGATCCCCGATCGCGCGCAGCAACGTGCCGTCGTCGGCGACGACGGGATAGGTCAGATTCATGAAAGAGATCAACTTCTTCGTCGAACGCCCGGCGGTCGCGCGCTGCGTCTCGTCGGCGAATCGCGGGTTCACCGCGACGCCGATGACGTCGACGCCCAGCTTGCCGCGTTGCCGGTGCAGATGATCGAGGTAGCCCACTTGTCCATAAGGCGTCGCGAGTTGATCGTTGTCGTAGTCCCAGAAGTGCAATACGACGACTTTGTTCTTGATCGCCGCGGGATCGATCGGCTGACCGTCGAGGTCGTTGAGGACGAGCGGCGGGGCCGGCTGACCCACGACCTTTTTCGTCAGCTCTTCGATGCCTGTGCCGCGGGTCCGCTGCTCAGCGACGCTGCGGGAGATCGCCTGCGCCAACGCCTCGAAGGGCGTGCCCTTCGCCGTCGCGACGAGCGATTCCTGTGTGAGTGCAACCTGCTCTAACGACTCGGCGGAGAGGTCGAGGCCCGATTCGCGGTCGGTGGATTCCATCGCATCGGCCAGCTTGCGGAGCAGGACGGCGATCTTCTCTCGCGAAGTCGATTCTTCCACCAGCGGCGTCGCTTGCGTGAGGTTCAGCGTCAGACGGAAGCGATCCCCTCGTCCGAAGAAGACGTCTGACTCGAACCGGACGATCATTCCCGACTCGCGATCGACGGCAATCGTCTCCTGCCGGGTCGGTCCGCCGCTCACCGTGAAGATACGGCATTCGTACCCGTCGATCGTTTTGTCCTCTTCAAGCTTGACGGTGAGTCGTCCCTCAATGAACTCGCCCGCTTCTGTGATCTTTTCGGTGAAGGGGACCCTGACCCCGGGCAACGGGACGATGTGGTCGCGATTGTCGAACTGATAGCCGATGCGCGGCCCGTCTTCGCCACCTTCCAGCGGGCTGAACCCGAACCGGGCGGGCCAGGGAAGGGCGGCGGCGTCTTCGGAGACCACGAACAGCCCCTCGCCGGGTCGCTCGGTCGGCCGCGGCAGGAACCAGGTCACGGTGAAGCCCTTCTCGGTGGCCTTGCCCTCGGCGACGGCCACCGGCGTGAGGCGTCCCGAATAGACGATTTCGAGATTCTCGGCGGTCCCGAGGGCGTCGCCGCCGGTGATGAACGCCAAGAGCAGGGCGGTGAACGCAGTCACAACAAGCACCTTCACAAAGAACACGTCCCGATCGTCAGGCGACAAACGACCCGCGATCTTTCGTGATTCGCCCGGAACTGGCAAGCGTTCGCGGTCGGGTCGGTTCGGCAGAGGAAGGCGATTTGGTCGGGACAGCGCCCCGGAAGCGGCATATACTGGGTGGAATCACATTTCTCCTCGTCACTTCCTCCAGCGGCGCTCCAATCAGCGGGGCGGGAGCGTTTCCATGTCTGACGCCGACCTCAAAATCGACGATTTCCAGATCGTGGGCACGATCGCTTCCGGGAACGCGAGCAAAGTTCTCGAGGTGCGCGACGTCGGCGGGCAGAGCTACGCGATGAAGCTGCTGCTGCCCGATGCGTTCAAGAACCCCGACCAGGTCAACGTTCTGAAGCACGAGGCGAAGGTCGGGCAGGCCGTCGAGCATCCGAACTTCATCCGCACGTTCAAGTTCGTCAAAACGAAGACGCACTGTTACATGCTGATGGAGCTGTTCCGCTGCCCGAACCTCAAGCAGACGCTGCAAGTCGAGCCGATGGCCGTGCAGATGCGGTTCGCGCGATTCGCCGAGCAGCTTTGCCTCGCCCTCGGCTACATGCACGAGAAGGGCTGGCTGCACCACGACCTGAAGCCCGACAACATCCTCTTCAGCAAGTCGTCGGAACTGAAGATCATCGACTTTTCGCTGTCGATGCGAAGGAAGGGCGGCCTCGGAAGCATGGTGGGCGGCAAAGTGAAGGTCGCACAGGGCACGCGGACCTACATCGCCCCCGAAACGATCAAGAAGATCTACCCCACGCCTCAAAGCGACATGTACAGCTTCGGCGTGACGCTCTTCGAGGTCCTGGCGGGACAGCCGCCGTTCGTCGGCAGCACGCCGAACGACCTGCTCGCGAAGCACCTCGCGGCGAAGCCGCCGGAGCCGTCGGCCTTCAACCCGAACCTGACTCCCGAGACCGACAAGTTCATTTTGCGACTGCTCTCGAAGAAGCCCGCGCACCGGCCGAAGGACATGTCCGAAGTCGCGGCTGAGTTGCGTTCGCTCAACGTGTTCAAGAAAGATCCCTACGAGCTCGCCGCCGAGGACGAGGAGAAACGCAAGGCCGAAGGCTTGGGCCTGTCGGCGAAGTCACGGCTCGACAGCCGTGCCGACGCCGTGCGGACCGCCGCCGGCATCGCCGCACCTGAGCGGCCTGCGGCTCGTAAACCGACCGCCGCCGCTTTGGCGGCTGCCAAGAAGCACGACTTGCGAGTGGGAAAGAAGCAACCGCAGCAGGCTCCGGCTCCGCCGCCGGGAGGCTATCCCGCCTACCAGCCGGCGGACTGGTCGCAGTACGCGGGGCCGGCCTATCCGCAACAGGCGTACTGGCCCCAGTACCCGCAGCCGGGGGGCGATCCGGCGCAGCAGGGCTACTACGCATATCCGCAGCAAGGCGGTTATCCGCAACAAGGGGCACCATATCCGCAGCAGGGTGCGCCGCAATATCCACAGCATCAGTCGGTAGATCCCCAAGGCCAGCCGCAGGCTCCGCCGCCCGATCAGCCGCAACAACCGCCGGCCGCTACGCAGTCCACGCCCGTCTCGCAGCCGGCTCCGAAGCCAGCGGCGACGCCGCCGCGGCCCGTCGCTCCGCAACCGGCTCCGCAGCAGTCCTCCTATCTGCCGCCGGGGCAGGGTCGTGGACTCGACGATCGGCATCCGACGCAGCATGACGTCGATCCGGACGAAATCCCCATGATGGATGAACTGCCGGAAGTGCTGTAGTTCACATCTCGTCGTCGGTCTCGGGTGCCACTGGCTTTGCCAGTGT
>JACCRE010000238.1 GCA_013813775.1 Planctomycetaceae bacterium | reverse complement strand
GGCAGAGCCAGTGGCACACGACGCCGGTTCGGCGGTGAACAGAGCTAGCGAGATCCTGCGCCTGGACCGCGCCGACCGCCGCCTTCACCGCCGCGACCACCGCCTTCACCGCCGGGTCTGCCGCCTTGGCCTCCGCCCGGCCGGCCGCCGCCGAAGTTTCTCGCGCCGGCCGCGAACTCAGCCTGATCGATCTTGCCGTCCTTGTTGGCGTCCATGGTGTCGAAGTTCTCGGCGAAGCGGCCTTCGACTTCGTCTTTGGTGACGCCGCCGTCGCCGTTCTTGTCGAGACGGGCGAAGAACTGCGCCGGGTCGGGCCGACCCGCTCCGTCGGCGGCTCCGGCGGCAGGTCCACCCTCGGTTTGCTGGCCTCCCGGTCCGGCCGCTGCGCCGGACGGGCCGCCCGCCTCAGGTGTGCCGACGGCAGGCGTAGCGCCGCCGGCGTTCTCGCCGCCTTCCTTCTCGGAAGTCGGTTCGTCCAAAGCTCCCAGCGCGGCCAACTCATCGGAGAAGTGCGTGCGCGGGTTCAGAATGACCTTCTCGCCTTCCGCAATCCCGTCGAGAATTTCGACGTGCGTGTCGTTGGCGGCCCCGGTCACGACCTCTCGACGCACCGCCTTGCCGTTCTCGAGCACATAGGCGTAACGGGTCTGGCCGGCGGTCACGATGCTCTGGAACTGCACCTGCAAGACGTCCGGCCGTTCCTGGACGATGATCTCGACCTCGGCGGTCAATCCGGGCTTGAGTTGCGCATCTTCGCCCGGCGTGTAATCGATGCTGACGGCGCAGGCATACTCCTTGAGATCGGGCCGCATCCAGTCGCCGTTGACCGGCACCGACGAAACGCTCAGAACCTTGCCGCGAAAGACCTTGCCGGGGACGGCATCGATCCGGATACGTGCGGGCAAGCCCGTGCGGACCCTGCTCACCAATGATTCGTGAATGCGAACGTCGACCTTCATCTGCGACAGATCGGGCAGATTGATGATCGGTTTCCGCTCGCGGATGCTCGCGCCTTCCTTGATCACGTCTTCCTGGTCGCCGCGACCGCCGTCTTCGACCGCGTAAATCACCTCGCCGGCCTGCGGCGCGTAGATCTTGCTGTTGGCGATTTGCGTGCGCGCCCGTTCGAGCTTTTCCTTTTCGACGTCGAGCGTCAGCCGGGCGGCGTCGAGGTCGGCCTGGAATTGAGCGATCGCGGCGATGCCCTGTCGCTCCACGCGCTCGATCGCCCGTTCGGCCTCCGCCGCCAGCGAGGTGAACTCCTCGACCGAGCGCTTGTTCGAGTAGTCCTTGAGCACCCGCAAGAGATCGCGTTCGGCCTCGACATTGATCTCGGCCTTCGTCATGGCGATGCGGTCGGCTTCAAGCTGGTTGCTGCTGACGAACCCCTTCTGACCGAGCCGTTTCGAGTACTCGTAGACTTCCTTCGCGCGTTCGAGCTCTTCTTCGGCGACTTTGACGAGTCCTTCCTGCTTGCTGACCTGCTGCGGATAGTCGCCCTTGATCCATTTCTCGAGATCGAGATTCGCGAGCAGCAGCGCCAATTCGGCGGCGGCCTTGTCGCTTTCGTTCTGGCCCTTCTGGATCGCGAGCCCCTCTTCGGCTTTCTTCAACGCGGCGTCGGCCTGCGTGACGGCGATGACCTGCTGCTTCTCGCTCTCGACGAGCGTCGAGGCGTCGAGTTCGACGAGCAAATCGCCTTCTTTAACCATCGTCCCCTCGGGAACGATCGAAATGATCGTCGTCGTGCCCTCGACTTTGCTCGTCAGGGTCACGCTCTTAAGGCTGTTGACGGCACCGCCCGAACGGACGGCCATCCGAAACGGCGCGCGAGTCGCCGTATCGATGAGATAGCGAGCGACATTCGAGGAACCGCGTCCCGAAAAGGCCTTCGTCACGGCACTGGGCAACGTGACGACGCCCGCAGCCACCAACACGCCACCGATCGCGACGACGGCGACGAGCAGCAAAAACGCCTTGCTCAGCCAGCCGCGCTTACTTTTCGGCCGTTGCGGACGCACGCCAGCCGGGCTTGCCGGTGCTCGTGGTCGGCCGGGAGCCGTTTCCGTCGCCGGATTTCGATCGGCCAGAGACAGACGGTTGTTGGGTTCGTTCATATCCAGCCTTGCGGGGCGATGAGCCAGGCGGGTCGGTGTGGGCGGCGGTGCGGACGCCGCTTTCGGCGGGAGACGCCGATCGGTGGGTGACTTTTTTCGACGCCGACCCTGGTTTCGAGGCCGAAGCCAGGGCGGATGGCGCGGCCCCCTTGTTTTGAACCCCGGCGGGCGGGGCAGGGGCCGGTGGAATCATGCCCGGTCCGCCGTTTCCGGTTGAGGGACCATCGGTTGCGTCCGATGCACCATTCCATCCGGGCGGACCTTGAACATCGCCGACCGGCCGGGTCAGGCCGTTCTGGTAGAACGGATCGACCCAGATTCCACGGGCGTCGATCTCCATGATACCCATGTCCCGGTAAATATTAAGCCTTGCTGATTCGTAATCCACCCAGGTTTGGATCAATTGGTTCTGGGCCTGCAGCACGTTGTTCAAGGCCTGGATCAGGTTCAGACCCGATTGCCCCGCCCGGCTGCCGGTCGACGTCCGCGGATCGGCCGTCTGTTCGACCGCCAGATCGTATTGTTGAGCCGCGACACGCAACGCATAGCGCGAGACCTCGAAGTTCTGCTCCAGCACCTGCAACTGCCGCCAGTCTTGCCGGACCGCGAACTTCACGCGGTCTTCGAACTCCATGTACGCCCGGCGGATACGCTGATAGTTGATCTGCGAGACCCGGTAAGCGTTTCGCTGCGAAATCTGGTCGAGCGGGGCCACGAAGCCGATCCCCGCTCGGTAATTGCTGTTCGTCCGCCGGAAATTGAAGGGATTGTCGTTGTTCAGCACCGTCGGCGTGCGGATATCACCTTCGATCCGCACGTCGAGCACGGCACGCAAGGTGTTCGCGGCGACTTCGACTCTTCGGCGGGCGTCGGTGACGAGCGCCCGCTGGTTCATGAGATCGACCCGGTTCGTCAGCGCGTACCCGATCGCCTCGGTCTGGTCCATCTCGAACGGGTTCAGCTCGATCAGCTCGGTCCGCAGGCCGACTTGCACGCCTTGCAGGTTTCGCACGACTCGCAACAGGTCTTCCTGCAGCAGGTCGATGCGTGAGTAAACCTCTTGGAGCCTGGAGCGTATTGCGGCCTGAGCCGCTTCCGCTTCGTCGGGATCGGCGATTTGCGCGTTCGAGGCGGCCACAACGTTGATCGCGTCGATCTCCCCGAGAACTTCCTCGATCTCCGCCTGTCGGGCTTCGAACTGGGATCGAGCGTACAGGAAGAAGTCGCGATCCCGTTCGGCGTTTTTCGTGATGCGATCACGAGCCTCCGCCTGAGGCTCAGGCAGTGCCGCCAGCCGCTGGGGCAGGTTCTCTTCGACTCGGCGGAAGTCCTCTTCGACCTGGGGAATCGCGATCTCGGCAATGCGGTCGACGATCGGCCGGAGGGTCTCGAGTCCCTGTCTTAGACCTTCCGTCGTCGGCTCTTCTTGATCGATCGTTTCCCAAACCAGCCGAAACTCGGCATCGACGTCGGTTTCGAGAGCGAGCGATTCCGAGGAAATCAGTTGGAAGGGCGTCAGCAGCTTCGTATCGATCGACATGTACAGGTCGGGCGGAAGCCCGAGTTGAATCTTGTACTGGTCGAGCTGGTCCTGGAGCGAGCGCCGGCTGTTCCGCAGCGCATTCAATCGCCCCAGCAACTGGCTTTCGAGCTGCGTGCGCGAGAGAGGATCGCTGCGCAGCTCGTCCGCCACCGAAATCGTCAACTGATCTTCAAGCCGACGGATGTTGTCTTCCTGGTTCGCGATGCCCTGAATCTGTTGCAGCAGCCCCAAGTAACCGCCGTTGCCGGTGACGGTCGCGACGAAGAACACCTGCCGGAACCGGGCGAGACCGCGCGCGGCGTACAGCACGTTGCGTTCGGACTGCGTGAGGTCTTCGAGTACCACCTTTCGGCCCGCCGCGAACAACAGCGGCTGGATGAAGGAAAAGCTGAGCGTGCTCGCGGTGCCCGATTCGTTCGGTGCGTCCGAGAACAGCCAGAGCGTCTGATTCGCGAGTTCGACCGCCCATTGTCCGCCCGCGGGCAACAACCGGCTGATGCCGATGCGGTTCGTCGCCGTCAGCGATTCCGTGCCGCCGGGCGTGACCGAGTAATCGAGGCCGCTGCTCGGCCGTTGGCGACCGATCCCCAGGAAGCGCACGTCGAACTGGAAGCGGTCGAACGCGAGGTCGAGCGCGGCGAGGAACAGTTCTTCGATCTCAAACTGGTACTCGCGACTGTGCAGGTACGAGAGCCGGACCGCCTCTTCGAGCGTCAGGTTCTCAACCGCCGGCAGCGTCGGGTTCGCCGTCGCGAGATCCGGTCCTTCCGGCTGCTCCTGGGCGGTGGCGGGATTGCCTGGATCGTCTGAAAGATCCTCTTCGGCGTCCGGAATTTCCGTCGGCGGCAGCGGCACTTGCAAAGCGTGCGGCACCGGCTCCAGATCGTCCGCGGAGGGGCTTGCATCTTCGGCGTCGAGCGTGCGCGGAATCGTCAGCGGCGGATCGTCCTGGACTTCCTGAAACGCCGTGAGCTGAATATCGCCGGCCGTGGGCTTGTCAAATGGATTCGACGAGGGTGCAGACGCTTGGGGAGCGGGCGTCTTTGCATTTTTCGACGCCGGCCAAACATTGGACGCCACCTTTGGAGCCGACGCGGCGCGTTGTGCCTTCGCAACGGTCGAAGCCGCCGCCTTCGGGGGCGGACCGGTCGCGACGTTCTTCGCCGAGTTCTTTGCCGATGCCGCCGGCTTCGCCGGCACGTCGGCCGTCGCCACGGTCGCGCGTCCCGCCGGGGCCGACGGTTTCAGCCCCAAAGACTCCCGCCACGAACGCAGTGTTTCAGTCAGCGCGAACCGCTCCGCGAAGGGCAACGGCTCTGGTTCCGATGATGGTTTCTCTTCGCTGGCCTGCTGGCCGATCTTGTCGGCGAGCAGTGGCCCCGTCAGGGTGTCGGGCGGCAGAGAGGCGACCCAGGCGGGGTTCTCGATCGAGTTCCCCATGCCGATCTTGTCCCAGTAGTGCGAACCTTGGATGCGGTCGCAGTCGCTCATCGCATGCATATAGCGATTCGCGTAGGGATCGTCGGGCGGCAATGAGCCGTAATCGGGATCGGCGGGATCGTAGAGCCGGCTGAGCGGACTCGGAATCACGTCGCTGCGGGGTGGAGCCCACCGCGCGTCGAGCTTCGTTTTCTCGCGGATCAGACCGTAGGCCTCGGCATCGGCGTTGCGACGCCAATATGACCGCGAGCAGCCGATCGAGAGCAGGGTCGCCAGGGCCAGACACATCAGGCCGGCGAAGCGGGCGCGGCGCATGCAGTCCTCGCTCCTCTACCTGCGAATGAAAACCGGAAGCGGCACGGAAGGACGCCAGGCGCCCCAAGCCGACGACTCGTGCGTCGGTGACCGACGGCGCGAGGCGTCGGCTTGGAGGCCAGGCATTTCCCGCCGTGCCGCAATGTGAGCTTGTGAATCGGAACGATCGCCGTGTCAGGCGGCAGGTCGTTCGAGCGTGCGTTCGGGTTCGCCGATCTGATCGAGCGAGGCGAACAGCCGTCCCAGCAAGGTCGCGAGCTGCGTCTGCTCTTCCTTCGACATCCGGCTGAACAGAGCGTCGGCTTCGCGATCGCGAGCGGTGAGGCCCTGGTCGAACAGTTGTCGGCCGTCGTCGGTCAGCATCAAAACCCGCTTGCGGCGGTCGGACTTCGCCCGCAGACGGTACAGCAGCCGGCTCGAACGCATCCGTTCGACGAGCGTGCTGATGCTGGATTCGCATTGGCCGAGCTTGGTGGCCAGGTGAGCCTGCGTGCAACCTGACGGGGCCGCTTCGCGAATCACCGACAGGGCGGCGAAACGAGCGTCGGAAAGGCCGAAGGCGCCGAAGCGTCCGTCGAGATGCCCACGCAACCGCTGGCCGAGCCGCAGCATCATCTCGACCAGCTCGCCCGACGATTGCTCGCCGTTGGGATTGCCGCCGATGCGTCCGGCGATCGACGGCGAATCGTGCTCGGCGTCGTGCTCGCAGACGTCGTCGCAGATTTCGTCTTCGACCTCGTAGTCACCGTCGCAGTCCGGCCCGTGCTGGCTCGGCCCGTGGTGCTCCGCGTGGTGCGGTGCGAAGTGCGCCGCCTGCGGCGCAGGCGGACTCGCCTCGGCACGAGGGAAGGACAGCGGGCGGAACTCAGGATGCAGATCGGACATGCGATACCTCCTCGGTGCCGGCGGGGGGAACAACCAGCGAGGCGAGGGGACGGGGACAAGTGATCGCGGCGGCGTCTGGGGCGTCGGATCGGCGGGTCTGACCCGCCTTTCGCTACCTTCAATCGCGTCGCACCTTTACGATCGGCCACCGATGGTTCGCGCCTGCACCCGAAATTGAGGATTTTGCGGATTAGGCAAACTTTTCCACCCCAGCAGGGCTTGGAAGGGATGCTTGGCGTCAGAAGTTGGACCGTTTAGGCTGTGGCCTCCCTTCATAAGCTGGAGCAAACCATGCACTTGCGCTCGCCACGCGGTCTCGCCCTGCTCGTTTCATTCCTGACGCTGGCATTGGCCGGACTTAAGGACGGACTCGCCGCCGGGCCGCCCAACCTCGTCGTGATCCTTGCCGACGATCTCGGTGCCGAGTGTCTGTCGAGCTACGGCTCGCTCGATTATCAGACGCCGCGTCTCGATGCGCTTGCGGCATCGGGGGTAAGGTTCACGAACGCGTTCGCGCAGCCGCTTTGCACGCCGAGTCGCGTGCAGATCATGACGGGCAAGTACAACTTCCGGAACTACGTTGAGTTCGGCTACCTGCCGCCGAAAGAGGTCACGTTCGGCGACCTCATGAAAGCCGCCGGCTACAAGACGTGCGTCGCCGGCAAGTGGCAGCTCTCGGGATCGGGCCGGCAATATCCCGAGAAGACCGATCCCGCCGACTGGGGCTTCGACGAGCATTGCCTGTGGCAGCTCAACAATCGCGCCCCTTATGGCGATCGCGGGTCGCGTTATTGGGGTCCGTACATCGAACAGAACGGTGAAGTTCTGGAGCCTGGTAACGACGCTTACGGCCCTGATGTCGTTGCTGAGTTCCTGATGTCGTTCATCGAACGCCACAAGGATCAACCGTTCTTCGCCTACTACCCCATGATCCTGACGCACGGTCCGTACGAGCCGTCGCCCGGGTCCGCCGATCGGGGCAAGAAGAACGTGAAATACTTCAAGGACATGGTCGAGCACATGGACGTGATCGTCGGTCGCATCGTCGATCGCATCGAAGCGCTGGGGCTCGCCGATGATACGATCGTGATCTTCACGGGTGACAACGGCACGGGCCGCGAGGTACGGACGAATACGACGAATGGAGTCGTTCCCGGCGGAAAGGGCACGATGACCGACGCCGGCATGCACGTGCCGTTCATCGTCCGCTGGCCCGGCAAGATCGCACGGGGCACTGTTTCCGATCGGCTCGTCGATTTCACCGACGTGGTGCCGTCATTGCTCGCCGCGACGGGGACCGAAAAGACAAATGGTTTCAAGACCGACGGCGTGGCCTTCCTCGACGCACACGGGCTTTCGGAGCAGGAACGGGAATGGACGTACTCGTGGTACGAAGCCCGTCACGGCGAGAACGGCGGCCGGAACAACGGCATCTTCGCCCGCGATCATAAGTACAAGTTGTTCTCCGACGACCGCTTCTTTGACGTGTCGACAAGACCGCTGTCGGGCGACGGCGAGCCGTTGGCGAACGACGACCTCTCGCCGGAGGCGAAAATGTCCAAAGCGAAGCTGCAAGCGGTGATCGATCAATTCGCCGCAGAGGGAGCGGTCCTTTCGGAGGCGACCACCGAAACCCCGACTCCGCGGCCTCGCAATCGACGCGGTCGTGCCAACAAGCCGGAATGAAGCCACGATTCTGAGGCTCACAGGATCCGAGCGATCAACTCGGTGGCCACGACGCCGAGCAGGAACGCCAGCGCGGAAACGACGGGTGTGAGGCTCTGTTGCCTTCGTTCCAGCACCCTCACGCGGGCTTCGTGATCGTCTGCGACGCGTGCAAGAGCGGCGAGCGTCACTTGCAGGCGTTCGAGCGTGATCCGCAACGCATGGAGTTCCGTGACGAGCGCGGTGAGTGAATCGGCAGCCATTGGTGGCGACGTCAAAGCGAAGAAGCTGAGGAAGGTAAAGGCAGAAGGCCGGCTGCTGTATACAGCCGGCCTTCTGTCGCCGAGATGACTCGCATCATTCGCGCCGCTGGCTCACATCGCCGGCCGCCGCGTGTCGGTCAGCCAGGTGCGGAGAGCGTTGAGCGCCGTCGAAGCGACCGCCGCAATCACGGCGCCCGTCGCCGTTGATTCGTCGAGATGCGGCACGACCTCCGTCGCCAGAAACGTGACGACCGCACCCGCCGCGGCCAACGCCGCGCCTTTGGCAATCTTCATCAGGTCGGACTTGTCGAGTTGAAACTTCGTGGAACCGGTCATGGGTGGATTGAGAGTTGTGGGTTGAGAGTTGTGAGTTGAGGGATAGAAAGCGAACAGGGAACGGCGAAGGGGGGAACAGCGGTGGCTAAACGCCGACCATTGCCCCCCCTCTGCCGTCAGGCTCCATCGACTTTGGTGACGAACGCGGTGTCCACCGCCGAGACGCCGCCGAAGTAGCGGACCTTGACGCGAAGTACGACGTCTCGTTCGAAGGCCGCGGGGCCGTCGGCGCGTTGCAGGAAGGTCTGCACGGGCCAGATTTCCGTCCAGACGAACTGCCGCCGGAAATCACCGAGATACCAGTCGGCGGCCGCAGCCCCGCCCTGCTCATCAAGGAAGGGACTCGACAGAACTTCGAGGTCACCGTGCAGCGGGTTGGCGAGCCGGCGGCGATTGCCGCCCGTTTCCACGCTGACTTCGGTGGCGTGCACGATGCCGCGGGCCGTGCCGCGGAGTGCCTCGGGCACGAGCAACTGCTTCGCCGGGGCGATGATGGGCCGTGCGGTGCCGTCGACGCGATCGTCGGTGACTTGCGTCGCACGGTAGTGCAGCACGCCTTCGACGTCGGTCCAGTCCACGAGCGGCACGGCGGCGTTGAAGCCCGCGCTCGTCGCGTTGCCGACGCCGACGTAGTTCCGATGCGAGCCGTCGGTCGCGTAGAGCGACGTTCCGATGCCGCTCGGCCGGTAAACATAGATGGCTGCGGCGGCATCGGCGTCGGTGACGGCGCGGACGATCGTCCGTTCGCGTTCCTGACGCAGATAGAAACCGAGCTGCCGGGCTCTGCGGTTGATCTCGCCGGTCTGGTCGAAGCCGATGAGTTCCTCGTTGATGCTGAGGATGCGGCCCTTCTTCGCCTCCTCGGTCGTGACCGACTTCTCGGCGAAGCTCGATTCTTCGTAGGGATGACCTTCCGCCACGTCGGTCGGGCCGGCCAGCGCCGTGAAGCCGGCCAGTCGCTGATTGCGACGACGGCTCGGCAGAACCGTCACCAGCTTGTCGCCGATGAAGCCCGCGTCGTCTTCATAGCCCTCGATGACCTTCCGGCCGATCAGCTCGCCGGTGACGATCTGAAACAGATGCGAGTTGGCGCCTGGATTCGATTCGGCGAGGGCGTGGCCGACGCTCGCCGCCGGGGCGAGAGCGTGCATGCGCCGGAGCGTCGGCAGCACGCCGCAGGCTTCCGCGAGTTCGTAGTAGCTGAAGTCATCGACGCTGAGCTGCTTCTCGTTGAGCAGGTCGCAGACCTTCCGATAGAAGCCGTCGGCGCCGAGAGATTCGATGAGCGAAGTGAGATGCATGGTGGTGAGCAGGAAATAGGGAGTCGGAAACAGGAGGTGGTTCGGAGTCGCGGGCGTGATGTCCACGCTTTACCGCTCTGCCTCATCCAACGGCGGCATTGACGTTCGCGCTGCCGGCGTGGATCGAGGATGCGAAGCAGGAGCGAACCGTAGGCGAGGTCGCGGTCGTCGATTCGACGGACCGCGCGATCGCGTGGGAGGGATCGGAAACCTGATCGAGAGTCTGGCTCGCCAGGGCCGACACCGTCTCGGCGGGAGCCAGCAGATCCCCAACGTTGAAGTTGGCCGGGATCGTGACCGCCTCGTAAACGGCGAGCGGGCTGATATCGGCGGAGACGAGATCCGTTTCTCCTGCGGCGGAGCCGGTGTGCGCGATCCCGACGAACACGGCCGCGAACGCGGCTCGAGTCGTCGCGAGGTCGGTCTGCCAGGCGAAATCGCCCGCCGGCCTCACGACTCCGCCGTCGAGATACAGCAGGTCGCCCGGTTCAATGACGGTCGATTCCGAAACGCGGAACCGCGCGAGTTGCACAAGGCCGGAACGAAAACGAGTCGTGGTCATAGTTGGCATGTCGGATGTGGGAAATGGGATGTCGTGATGCGAGCCGGTGGCGTCAGCCTCCGGGTCATGGCCGGTTGGCATCCATGCGATTTAGCGGCGTCGCACCGTGCGGATGAAAACGTCGTCGGGCACGCGATCGCTCGTGACGCGGCGTCTCAAAACGCTCGTCACAGGCATCGCGGTCAGCCGCTCGGCAAGTTGGTCTCGTTCGGCGGAGGCCTGCCGCAGTCGTTCGGTGAGCAGTTCGATCTCGTGACGTGCGTCATGCGTTTCCCGTTGAAAAGGTCGTGACTCGTTCCAGCTTCCAAGGCTCTCGGCGAGGTCATTCAAGTCGATGAGTTCGTCACCGAACGCCACGTCGCCGTCCGCAAGCCGCCACGCGATGGCGAAGTGCTCCGGCAAGCCTTCCGCAGAGCGCGACTCGACGACCACATGCTTCGGATAGACGCCCGCTCGCGCGCCGCGACGCCGGGGACGAGCATTGGTCGCGGCGAGTCGGCGGAGGTGGCCCGGCAATTTGGCGTCGATCGCGGCGAGCAGGCTTTCGAGGCTGCCGGGCCGCGAGATGCCCACGGCCGGCGTCGATTGTTCGACCGTCGAAGTCGATGCGGACTCTGCGGCGGTTTCGAGCGTGACTTTTGGAGCAACATCGCCCGCCGAGCGTTCTGTCGCGTGCCGCATCAGTCTTCTGACTCGTTCGACCGCTTCGCCCCTCGGATCCGGGGGCAAGGCGGTCCTTGAAGCGAGTGCTTCGTCCGCAACGCTCTCACGAAACGTGCTCGTCGTCGCGGGGAACGCGACGGCATCGACGCTCACGACCTCGACGATGCGTTCGACGATCGCTCCGTCGCTGCTGCGTTCCGCCAATACGACGTGGCTCATGCCGACGCCGGGGCCGTCGGCCTCGGCGAGCGCGAGCAGCGTGCGGCCGGCTTCGGTGTCGAGCGTATGGAGATCGCCGCGAAGGCGACCGGCTTCATACCGCGCCTTCGAGACGCTGCCGGCGAGATCGCGGGCACTGCGATCGCGCGGCCGATGCGGACTTGAAGGATGATCGAGAAAGACGGGCACGTTCTCATAAAGCGGCGTAGCCGCTTTGAGAGCCGATTCGGAGTACCGGTAGCCGTTTTTCGATGCGGCGCCCGCGAGAGCGACGTTGCGAATCGTGCGGTTCTCGCGTTCGACGACCACCGCGTCGCGCCAATCGGAAACGTGTTCTGTGAGCTGCTCAGACATTTGCTGGGATGTGGGAAATAGGATGTGGGATGTCGTGTTCTGGCGAGCCGCCGGCTTTACGCCGGCGCCCCTTCACGAGCCGTCTTTCGGCTTCGCCTTTTCTGCGGCGAGTTCAGCGCGCATCATCGAGGGATCGACGTTCTCGCGGCGGGCGATTTCCGAGCGGCTGAGGAT
>JACCRE010000227.1 GCA_013813775.1 Planctomycetaceae bacterium | reverse complement strand
GTCGTAGCCCTCGTACGCCACTTTGAGTAGGCCGTCCTCGACGCGGAACGTGTTCCCGTAGTTGTCTCCGAACTCGTAACCGGTGATCTTCGGCGTCCAGCCTTCGAGATCTTTGCCGTTGAAGAGGCTGACCCAGCGTTCGCTTTCCGGCTTCTCGTCGGCATGAGAGGGGGTCGGGAATGCCAAGTAGACCACCGTGGCGAATCCGATTGAGGCGAGAGAGATCACGGGGCGAAGGCCTGAACTAAGCGGCTGGATCATCGGTTCCCCTGTTTGTTGCTGCCTGAGAAGTTGTTGCGGCCAGACTCTTCGCATTCCCTAAATCTCCGACAGCGGCTCCGTGGAGTCACCGAAGGACTCCGGACGGATGCCGCATTTGTCGAGCATCGATAGGTACAGGCTGCACATCTTTCGGTCCGGCTTGTCTCGATAGTCGACGACGCGGCCCGTGGGCAGCTTGTCGCCACCGCCGCCGAGCAGCACGACCGGCAACTGCGTCGCGTCGTGGTTGCCGTTGAGCATGCTCGAACAGAAGAGGATCATCGAGTTGTCGAGCGCCGTTCGCTCTCCTTCCTGAATCGCATCGAGCTTTCGGGCGACGTAGGCGAGCTGTTCGACGAAGAACTGATTGACCTTGAGCCAGTCCGCCGTGTCGGAGTGCGACAGCAAGTGATGAATCATGTAGTCCACGCCCAAATGCGGGAATCGCAATGAGCTGTGATCGTTGTTGAGCTTGAGCGTGCAAACCCTCGTCGCGTCGGTCTGGAAGCCGAGCACCAGCAGATCACACATCAGCCGCATGTGCTCGACGATGTCCTGCGGAATGCCGTCGGCAGGACGGGAGATATCGGGTTTTTCGAGCGTCGGTCGCCAACCTTGAAGTTCACCGCGCATTCCGGATTGCTCGATCCGGCGCTCCACTTCGCGGACCGATTCGAGGTACTCGTCGAGCCGACGACGGTCGGCTGTTCCGACGTTTCGGCGGAAGTCGTTCGCGTCTTCCATGACGGCGTCGAGAACGCTTTCGTCGCCGCGCTCTTTGCTGTCTTTGAACAAGCGATCGAATGCGAGCGCGGGATACAGTTCCAACGGTGTCGGCGTCGTCGGCGAGCTCCACGAAATATGCGAGCTGTACAGCATCGAATAATTTTTATGGATCGACGGATTCGATTTTTCGCACCCCAGCACCAGGCTGGGCACCTTCGTCGAACGGCCGTACTGCTGTGCGACGAGCTGATCGAGACTGGTGCCCGACCGAATCTCACCGCCGGAAGCCAACGGCGCTCCCGAGAGCAGGTTGCCCGTCTGAGAACTGTGGATGTTGCCCTTCAATGCTTCGGTGTTGAAGAGGCCGCGCACGAAGAGCATCTTCTCGCGGTGGTCGGCGAGCGGCTCAAGCACTTTGCCGAGTTGCATGTCGCGACCATCACCTTCGGCCCACCACTCCTTGCTGTGAAAGCCGTTTCCGGCGAAGAGAACCGCGAGCCGGACCGGCGCGTCGCTGCCCGGCTCGCGCGTGAGCGTCTCGTCGCCCCAGACGGGAAGCGATTCCAGCCAAGGAAGTGCCATCGTTACGCCGATGCCGCGCAGAAACGTCCGCCGCGAGAACTCGTATGTCTTCATCGGGAACCTGTTTCTAGTCTTGGACTACGGACGGACGTGGCGCGCCGCGGGACGCTCTATGGTGTGTGTGCGACTTCGACGTCGCGGCCCCGAATCTCACGGAATTGCGGACTGCGAACGATCATCTCGACAGCGTCCGAGAACCGGTAATCCTGTTCTTTCAGACGACGCTGCATTTCCTCGAGCAACGGTTCGTCGGAGAGGCGTACGCTGCGTCCCAAAGCATAGCCCAGTAGCTTCCGGCAGAACTGTTTGACGACGGCGTCACGCCGCCCTTGGAGCAGATGATCGCGCACGCCGTCGATGCCGCTGAGGGTCGTTCCGTTTTCCAAAGTCGAGCGGACGTCGATCGCACGACCCGTTTCGTCCTTGTCGCGAAGCCGTCCGATCGAATCGAATCGTTCCAGGGCAAAGCCGAACGGATCGACTTTCACGTGGCAACCGGCACAGCGGGGATCGGAACTATGACGTTCGACAAGTTCGCGAACCGTCAGCCCGTCGGTCGCAATTTCGTCGGGAAGTTGGGGAATATCCGGCGGGGGCGCGGGCAGCTTTTCGCCGAGCAGCACGTCTGAGATCCAGGCGCCGCGCAGCGTGGGGCTCGTTCGAGACGCGCCCGAGTGTTTTGAGAGCGTGGCGCTGAAACCAAGAACTCCGCCGCGACCGTAGCGAGTCACTCCATCAACCCGTCTCCACTCGGGCCCCGTCACTCCCGGAATCCCATAGTGCGCGGCGAGAGCTTCGTTGAGCACCGTGTGATCGGCATCCAGAAGCTCAAGGATGGAACCATCACGGCGAAACAGGTCGGTGAAGAACCGAATCGGCTCTTCGTACATATCATCCCGAAGCGCGGCAAACTCGGGGAAATGTCGTTCGCTCTTTTCATCGAGCGTGTCGAACTCGTAGATCTGAAGCCACTGGCACGCAAACTCGATCGCGAGTCGCCGAACGCGTTCATCATTGAGCATGCGGCGGGCGTGGGTCGCGATCACGTCGCCATCGTGAAGCGTTCCGGATTTCGCGGCATCCTGAAGTTCCTTGTCGGGCATCGAAGACCAAAGAAAGTAACTCAGTCGGTTTGCAAGCTCCCAATCGGAAACCGGGGCTGGATTCGTTCCGGGAGACGCGACTTCAAGTCGGTACAGGAAGTCCGGCGAAACGAAGAGTCGAGCGAGCGTGAGCCGGAACGCGTCGTCATGCGGGATGCCTTCGGTCCGTAGTTGCTGATACAACGCGCGCAGCTTGTCACCTTCATGGTCACGCAGAGGACGCCGATAGACCTGGGCCGCAAATTCGACCAGTGCATCGACGTGCCGTGGTTCCGCGGCGACGAGAGCGGCCCGATACGCCGCTGCTTGCTCTTCGATCGGTTTGCGGAGCGGCTCGAAGGCTTTGGGATCGCCATCCTGCGAAGCGTACTCCAGCAACTGGGCGTACGCGTCGACAATCGTGAGTGCATCCTGACTCACAAAATGCAGTTCGTCCCAGAGCCGATCGAGCTGCCTTCGCTCGTCGTCGCTCAGCATCAGTCGTGACAGCGGTTCGTCTTCGCGATGATGCAGCGTCAGCGTAATGACCTCGTCGGTCGGCACGATTTCGGGATAACAGATCGCGATCGGGAACCAGCGGCGGAACTCCTGAAAGTCCTGTTTGAGCCGCTCCTTTTTCTCGCTGTTGTTGCCTACGAGCACCGGCAGGTCTGCAGGCAATTCCGACTCTAGCGGCGTCTCTTCAGCCGCTTGAGTTCTCGGCCCAATCGACGCTCGTAGCTGTACGCTGCCGTCTCGCTCGGACTCGCCGTGAAGCACTCCCGTCGTCACGAACTCGGTGCCAGCGACCAGATCGAACGGTAACCGGACTTCGATATCGGCCGGTGCTTGCACGCACAAGCTGCCCGCATCGATTTCGGAGCCCATCGGATGATGTCCGAACATCGGCTGCTCCAGACCCCATTGTTCGCCAACAGAGTCTTTCGTCATTTGAGTTGGCGACGAGTCCGCCGGTCGTACCCCTGAGAGCAGAGATCCTCGGAACTGACTTAACTGCCGGTAGAGAACGGCGTCTGGATGTTTGGCATCGCTTGGCGGGCCATCCGACAACAACCGGGCCAGGCGGCTCGCCAGACCGCGTTTCTCATCCGCTGATTTTGAAGCGATCCACCGATCGAGGAGCGATCCTTCCGGCAGCACTTGCTGCGATGTTTGCGACGCTGCGGTTTCGGTAAAAAAGTGCCAGACGTCGGCATTTCCCAGCCGGTCGTCGTGAGGATTCCCCGCCAGAATGTCGGCGGAGACGTCGTCGTTCAGACTCCAGGACGACTGATCGCTTGCGATCCGAAGTTCAATGTCGGTCAAGTCGCAGGAATGGTTTCCGTCGCGTGCATCGATCACAAGCGAGACGAGATCCCCTTTCCGAACAGTGACATCGTCAAACGGACCGAACGGGACGGCGTTCGGTCCCGCTGCGAGACCAGTCGCCAAGCGTCGCCGAGTGCCACCACGCCGAAGTTCCAGCACCCATGCCACCCCGTTGCCGCATTCCGGGTGAGCGTGAGCCACGAGGCCCTGGATCTGAACCCGACCGGCGATCGGGCTGCGCCAGCCGACGGCCGCGGCCAGGGTCGGTGATGGATGAACGGCAACGCCGTGGGGCTTCATGTTGCCGGGAATGCGTACGTGTCGGTCGGACGAATTCGCCAGGATCGCCGGCAGTTCGCCGGTCGACCAACCGCGTACAAAATCGAACTCGCCCGCGTTTTCGGTCGGGTCCGCCAGATAATCGAGATCACCAACTGCATCCGTGGAAATCCCAAGACAGCGGAACCACGCGGTGAGGATTTCCTCGTCGACTCCATGCCGTACGGCGAGTTCCGCAGTCGGCACGTCGTGGTCTGATTCAAGAACAACGGCAGCCGCCTCAAGTGCCTGGCTCACGGACGAGAATGCCCGCTTGCGAAAGTGCGCAACCTCGCGCTGCACCTGCCGAACATCGCGAAGTAGTACGTCCGGTCGGCCGGGGGCCACGAAGCGAGGCTGGTCCCAGATGACGAAATCCCCCGTATTCCCATCGCCGGCATCTCCCGCCGACAGACGCAGCACAAGCTCCCGATCGGCGTCTTGCGGGATGGGCTGCCGAATGTCCTGCCGCGTCGTCAACGGATCGACCTTCACCACCCAGGACTTCATGTGCCCGACGTTCTGAAATCGCGCCAGCGCGTTCTGCCACACGGCGATTACAGCGGCGATTGTCGCGGCGTCTTCAGCATGAGCGTTCTTCCAGCGATCACGAATCGGATCGAGCAGCAAAGACGGTGAGTGGCTCGTGAGCACCTCATGGAGCGAGGCGAGATACCTTACGCTGAGTTTGTGCTCGTGCGCGATGGTTTCGAACGTGACGCGACCCGCGACGAGTGCCTCTCGATGCTCAAGCAGCGCCGCGAGATAGCGTTGGACGGGCAATCGTCCGCCGCTGTTCGTGGCGAACTTCACTCCCTGAAGATTGACCTCGGTGGCACCGGCTTCGTCGGAATAACGACTGTAGAGATTGCGGATCTCCCGCAGGATTTCTTCGGACTGATCATGACGCGTCGTCGCAATCGAAAACCGAAAGCCATCGGGCAGCAAAACGGCGTGGCGAGCGATCCCTTTGCCGGCATCGAGGTACTTCGACAGAAGTGCCGGCGACATGACGAGTGCCCCCGCCGCATTCGTGAAGCCCTCACCCGCGGCACCGTCCACCGGAAACTCTCGCGCCGTGTCGAGTTCGACGCCTGTCAGATCGCGGATCGTATAGTCGAACTCTGCGTTTGAGAGACGGCGCAACGGAACCGGTCCGGGATCGCCGGCCGAGGCTCGCGCTTCGGCGTCGAGGTACCGCCGCAGCCATGCACGCAGCCGAGCTTTTTCTTCGGATTCCGGTTGAGCGGAATCCTGGGGCGGCATCTGCCCGTTGTCGAGCATTTCCGCAACCTTGACCCACGTCGTCGTCTGACGTCGTATGGCATCGAGATCGACGAAACGCTCCAGATCCAGATCTCCCTCCGGCGCATCCGATGCGTGGCAGTCAGTGCAATAGCGTTCCAGCACAGGGCGAGCGTTCGCGATGTAGGCCTTCGCCAGTTCTGGAAACGGTGCCTGCGTTTGATTTGCGGCGGCCCCCACCGCTGCGATTTGGCACACGAAAAGAAACGCGGTCAACCTCCTCATGTATGCTCCGAGTCTGCGACAACGCGACGACGAGCTCAGGGGAAATCAGCCAGACGCGGTACCGAGCCGACTGAATTGCTGTCTGACCGCATTCACTGGAATCACCCGAAAGTGCATCGGCTATCGTAGGGCGGTCCGCTTGGGGCATCAATCGCTGCTGATGTAATCGCTGGGCTCTGCGCCTTGCTGGCCGCAAGATTGGGCTCCGTCGATCTTCGTCCCCGGGTCGTGGGTCAGTTTGGCGGGCGCGTTGTCGCGACAAATCTGTAGGGAACGCCCTCCGTGGCGTTCCGCTATGTCGGAACACGGC
>JACCRE010000213.1 GCA_013813775.1 Planctomycetaceae bacterium | reverse complement strand
TCCTGCTGCTCGACGATGCGAAAGATGTTCTGCTCGGCCGATTGCAGGATCTCGTCGATCGGTCGTTCGGCGTCGTAGCAGTCGCGCAGAACTTCGGTGCAGGCCGCGATCAGCGAACGCTGGACGGCCTTCTCGCGAACGATCGTGCCGTAATATCGGGCGTTCGCGGCGTGCGGAACGCACTGCAGGACTTCAAGCAGATACTGCGGTCCGCCGACACTCTCGAGTTTTTGTCGCTTCTCCAACTGCTCGGAAAGCGTGACGACGTCGATGCCGCGAACGCCCGCCTCGTACAGCTCGTGGATCGCCGCGAAGATCGCCTGATGGCGATCGCTGTAGAAGTGCTGCGCGGTGAGGAATTCCGCGACTTCGTCGATCGAGTCGTTCAGCAGCAGCAGACTGCCGAGCACCGACCGCTCGGCGTCGAGATTCGCGGGCGGTACGCGATCGAAAGGATTCGACGTGGGGGGAGGGGCGGTCGCCATCGGTGAGTCCTTCCGTTGCCGTTTCGACGACGAAGCCCGCCCGTGACGACGGGCGGGCTTCGGTGAAGCCATCGAACGAGGGCGCTCGTCGCCGCTCGCATCACTTCCGGCTGGCGGCGGGAACGACCCAGACCTTGACCTCGGTCTTGACCTGCTGGTGCATCTCCACCTTGACGGTGTACATGCCGAGCTCCTTCAGCGGTCCTTCGAGCTTGATCTGGTCGGCATCGACCTCGTGCCCGGCCGCTTTCAACGCCTTGGAGATGTCGTTGGCCAGGATCGAGCCGTAGAGGTGGCCCTCGTCGTTCGCGTTGGCTTCCAGCGTCACGCTGTACTTCGACAACGCCTCCGCCCGGCCGCGCAGCTGCTTGACGCGATCGACCTCGCGCGCGGCAAGCTTCTGGCGATGCACTTGCACCATCTTCTTGTTGTTTTCGGTGGCGACCGTCGCCAAGCCGTGGGGGAGAAGATAGTTCCGGGCATAACCCGGCTTGACCCGCACAATCTCGCCCTGCTGACCGAGGCTCTCGACGTTCTCGGCAAGGAGAACCTCGACCGAGGTGTTGCTCGAGCCGCCGACCCCGCGGCCGATGCGTCCGTGACGCGTCTGGGTGGTCATATCAATCGCCTTTCGTCTCGTTAAATCGTTGTCTCGGCCGTTATAGCACGACGCCGCCTAGAAAGGCACGTCGTCATCGGGAATGTCTTGTGGACCGTTATTGTCGTAGAACGCATCCGCCGCGGACGTATCTTCTTGCGGAGGTCGACCACCGGAAGCCGGTCGGCGTCCCCCGCCTTGCGGCCCGCGCGAAGTCCGTTGGCCTTGTCCGCCGCCTCCACCATCACCGCCGCCGCCGCCGCCGTCGTTGCGGCCGCCGACCATCTGCATCGCCTCGCCGACGACCTTGAGCTTCGAACGCTTCTCACCCGAGGTCTTGTCTTCCCACTGATCGAGCTGCAATCGACCTTCGATGAAGACGCTGCGGCCCTTAGAAAGATACTCTCCGGCGACTTCCGCCTGTCGGCCCCATAACGTCACGTCGACGAAGGTCGTTTCTTCCTTCTTTTGATTCGCCTGTTTGTCGAACCACGTGCGATTGACCGCGAGGCCCAACTCGGCGACCGCCGTGCCGCCAGGAGTGTAGCGCACTTGGGGATCGCGCGTCAGATTTCCGAGCAACAGCACCCTGTTATAGCTGGCCATGATCGCACCTGAGGAGGGAAGGGCCGAGAGACGTTCGCGACAGAAACGAAATCGCCCGCCGTGGCCATTCGCACAGTGTCGTGGTGCCGTTCGCCCGTTTCAAGTCACCACGAATCGTTCACTCAGCGGCCGCCTCGGCGACCTCGGCCGGCTGCTCCTCGGTCGCCTCGCCGCTCTCGGCATGTTCCCCGTCGGGGTTGATCGCGGCGACCGTGGCGTCGAAGAGAACCTTCGGATGGGTGATGAAGAGCGTCCGCAGGATCTTCTCGTTGAGTCGGCAGGCGCGATTGACCTCGGCCATCTTCGACGTGTCGAGCGTGAACATCACCAGATAGTGCAGGCCCTTGCGGCGGCCCTTAATTTCATAGGCCAAGCGGCCGTCTTGCCACGGCCGATGCGCCGCAACGGTCCCGCCGAGTCGCTCGATGAGTTCTGTCAGCATCTGCGACATACCGTCGGGGTCCGACGCGTAGTCGGCGCTGTCGAGTAGAAACATGCCTTCGTAATTGTTCGTCGTCACTTGCTCTCCTTCGGATTTGGTCTGTCGGCGGGTCAAGCCGTCGGCCGGCCCGCATCCGAGTGCCTATTCGATGGCAGGCTTGGCATTCACGGCGTTCATCGCTGCCATAATGCCTCCCCGCACCCATTGTTCGACGCCGTCGGCCGCTTTCGCGACGACGAGATCGAAGTCAACTCTCTCTTGCTCGGTAAACTTACCGAGCACGTAATCCGTGGCGGTCATCCGGCCGGGAGGCCGTCCGATGCCGATCCGCAGCCGCGGCACCGCTTCGGTGCCTAACCTGCGAAAAATATCCTTCAAGCCGTTCTGGCCGCCCGCGGAGCCGTCCGCCCTCAATCTGAGGCGGCCTGGTTCCAGATTCAGGTCGTCGCAGACCACCAAAGCGTTTTCCGGCGGCAACTTGTAGAAGTCGATCGCGGCTCCGACGCTTCGACCGCTCAAGTTCATGTACGTGAGAGGCGAAAGCAGCAGAACCTTCTCGGCGTCCAAAAAAATCTCGACAGCTTCCGCATCAAATCGCCGTTGCGGACTCGTATTCGCATGGCGCCGGACGAGCTCTTCGACCACTTCAAATCCGACGTTGTGTCGGGTTCTCTGATACTCCGGGCCAGGATTGCCCAGTCCCACAACGAGCTTCATCAATCCGCCCTCACGGTCCGACACCGGCAGCGACGCGAGGCCTCGCCGGTTTGCTGTTACTCGGTCGGTTCCGTTTCGGTCGTTTTCTTCACAAGCTCCGGCTCAACCGTACCGGACGCGGCTTCCAATTCCTCCGCCGTCACGGTCGGCCGAACGACGTGAAGGACGATCTCGTCGGGGTCGTTCAGGACCTTCACGTCGGGTGGAAGTTGCAGATCGCCGACGTGAATCGCCCCGCCCAGATCGATGTGGTTGATGTTGACTTCAATTCGATCCGGAATCTGCAGGGCCGGACATTCGATGCGGATCGTGTGCAGCGGCATTTCGAGGATTCCGCCCGCGAGCACGCCGGGCGAGGTGCCGTGCGTTTCGACGGCGACCTCGGTCGTGACTCGCTCGTCGGCCGAGACCCGTTGCAGGTCGAAATGGATCAGATGGCTGCCGAACGTGTCCCACTGGACCTCGCGGAACATCGCCTTCTGGCTGCTGCCGTCGAGCTCGAGATCGACCACCTTATGGCCCGAGTGGACGATCGGGATCAACGACTCCGCCGGCACGGCGATCGTGACCGGGGCTTCGCCGTGTCCGTAGATATTGCCAGGAACTTTCGCGTCTCGCCGCAGGCGACGGCATTCGGCGGTGCCGAGCTTGGCCCGCGGCTGTGCGACAAGTTTCGGATCTTCCGCCATGATCTCGTCTTCCGGTCGTTGCGCGCTTCGAGGCATCAAGGGACCGCCGAGGAGCGGTCGCAGAACATCGCCGCGGGCCGGAACCCAGGCCGGGCGAAGCCGGAAACGGTATCCGAGACGCCCCGCGATTTCAACCGAGTCGCCGTGCCCCGATGACTCCCCCGGCGTATACTACCGGCAGCGCGCGAACAGAATCCGCAGCTCAAAACGGGCGAGCAAATGGTCAGACGCGTCAGAGGCGATGCCTTCGCTGCCGGCTCGATTGTCACCTGTGTGGCAATCGGGCTATCTGCGGTTGCCGAGGAAAACGCGGCATTACAGGCAGCACCTCGGCCGCAGAAGGTATCGGCGACGGAAGTCCCCCGACAGTCCAGCTACGAATCGGAATCTCGCGATGCGATCGACGCGTCGGCGCCGCTAGACCCGAAGGCGGGGGCGAAACGCTTGCAACAGGCCGAATCGCTGATTGCAGCGGGCCGGGTGGATCGCGCACTCGACGTTCTGCTTTATACGCTCGATCAAGCCGACGGAGCGATGGTGCGGCGAAGCGACGGGCGGTTGTCGGCGGTGACCGTCGAGGTGAATCGCCTTCTCGGAACGCTGCCGCAGCAAACGCTTGATCTCTACCGCCGGCAGTATGGGGGGGCTGCGGAGAAGGCATTGCACGAAGCCGTCGCTTCCAGCCGTCGCGACCTGATCGAGCGCGTTGCGGTGCAGTTTCGGCACACTGAGGCGGGAAAAGCCGCGATTCGTCACTTGGCGGCGATCCATTTCGATCGCGGTGAATTCGGTCTTGCGGCGAGGCGATATGCAGAACTTCTCGACGACGGACTCGATCCTGGTTCACGGTTGCGTGCGGCGTATGCCGCCGCGGCAGCCGGCCAACGATCCATAGTCGAGGAATTCGTCGCCTCGTTGAGCGACGCCGAACTCGCGAAGATCGAAGGAAAGCTGCCATCCGGTCTGAACATTAAACGCCTGCTGGATCAAGCGGCAACGTCTCAGTCACAGTTGGTCCTGAGCGATTGGCCGTTGCCATTCGGCGATCCGACGGCCTCCGCGATTGCTCGACAAGGTGAACCAGTACTGCTGCGTCGATGGCACCGGCCGCTGACGCACCGCGCCCCGCTTTACAGCCAGATTGAACGTCTGACGCTGGATTTACGCGATGCCGGAAGAGCGACGGTGCCCGCGGCGATTCCGCTGGCGATCGGTGATCGCGTCATCTCGCGCAATCTGCGTGGAGTTTCCGTTCATTCCGTGACCGATGGTCGATTGCTCTGGGAGACGGACGAGGAGTTCTCGCCGGAGCGGCTTCAATCAGCAGGTTCCGACCCCTTCGCCGATCCTGCGCTGCGGCAGGCTTTTCAGATGAGGTTTCAGTTCGGCCCAGACCCGTCACAAGGGCTCAACGAGTACCGGCCTCTCACGAACACGCTTTTTCACGACGGCGTCCATGGTCTCGTTTCGTCGGATGACCGGCGCCTTTACGTCGTCGAGAATGACGGTGCCAACGACGTCGGAGACGCCCGCCTGAATTTCAACGGCCTCAATATCCAGGCGGGCGGGACTCAGCTTGGACAACCGCTGAATCGCCTCATCGCCTATGACATGAAGACGGGGCGACCGGCATGGCCGCAGTTCGGCGGCTTGGGAGGTGACTTGACCGACGGTCCTTTCGAGACGCCGTTGGCCGGTTATTACTTTTTCGGTCCGCCGACACCTGTCGGAAACGAGCTACTTGTCGTCGGCGAGGCCGAGAAGCAAGTGCGACTCGTCGCGATCGATCCGGAATCCGGTCAGCCGCGATGGATTCGCCCGATCGCCGAGGCGCAGATGGGGATCGCCCAGGATCCGATCCGTCGGCTCTGGCCGGCTCAAATTGCTGCCGCTGACGGCGTCATCGTCTGCCCGACCACCGTGGGTTGGCTCGTCGCGATCGAGCAAGCCAGCCGTTCAATTCTTTGGGCCGAGCGGCATTCGCCGCCGCGACCGGGCGGTGATGCCAATGCGGAGAGCTCGGTCGTCAGCCCCTCATCGCTCAGCAACCGTTGGGGACCGTCTGCCCCGGTGATTCATCAAGGCAAGGTGTTCTTTACCCCCGCCGAAGACGCACATGTCATTTGCCGCGATCTGTATAACGGCGATCTGGTTTGGCAGCGAGGGAAGGGTACGAGTCTCTACCTCGCCGGCGTGACTGACGAGTTGCTGATCATTGTGGGCGTGAGATCGGTGGAGGCTGTTGACACCGAAACGGGGACGACGCGTTGGTCGGCGCCGCTGCCGGCGGGTTCGGGCGCGCCGTCCGGCCGTGCGGTGCTGACCGCCGATCGCCTTTATCTGCCGCTGCGCGGCGAAAGCTTGCTCACAGTCGATCTTGCAAATGGGAAGACGATTGAAGAGATGCCGCTGCCGCCTGGCGAAGGCTCGCTCGGCAATCTCCTGTTGTATCGCGGGACATTGCTGTCGCTTTCGATGGATGGTCTCACCGCCTTTGAAGAGCGAAGCGAACTCGTTCGGGCCGTCGAGGAACAGCTCCAGAAGAATCCAGCCGACGTCGAGGCGTTGATTCGGCGGGCGCAGCTTCAGCATGCGGACGGGCAACTGATCGCGGCAGCCGAGACGCTGGACCGGCTCAGCGGAAACCCTGTTCCCCAAAATCAGGCAGAGCGATTGCGCACGCTGCGTTGGAACATCTTCTCCGCGCTTGTCGAACTGGACGCACAAACGCATGGCGGCCGGCTCGAGGAGCTGACCGCCATGGCTCGCACGTCTGATGAACGATTTCTGGTACGCCGGCTCGATGCGGATCGGCATCTCGACGCGTCGGAGTTCGTTAATGCGGCAAAGGCGTACCTCGCGCTGCTCGGCTCCGACGAAAGCAGGATTCTCAGCGAAGACAGTGGCCGGAGGACGATTCGCCTCGATCCCTGGCTCTCCGGGCGGTCCAAAGATCTTTGGGACAAGGCTGAAGATCCTGCCCGAGCCGGCATCGATCGCCTGATTCGAGAGGCAGTGGAATCTGCGTCGGAGGTTGAGGCGGCACGGTTTGCGGCGGTGTTCGCCTTCCATCCCGCCGCCATTGAACTGGAGCGACGGCTTGCAGACGTAGACCTCGCTGCCGGTCGGTTCGCAGAGGCGGAAGCACGGCTGTTGCGGTTGTCACGCCATCCCGATGGCTCGGTTGCGGCCGGAGCGTTGCTCGCGCTGGCCTCGGCGGCTCAGGGCAGGGGACTCGCGGGCGATGCCCGGCATTGGCTTGATCGGGCGGCGTCGTTCGACCCGGCATTGGTTCTCGCTGACGGGAAGACGCTTGGTGCATCGCGAGACAACGCGAGCCCGGCAGTACTGTCAGGCGAGACGAATCTCTGGGGCCATTTTCGGCTGAACGTCGTGCGTTCCGGAGGGTATGTCGCCGTCGAGCAGTCGGCAAATCTGCGTCCTTCGTTCGCTGAGTTACCGTTCTTTCACGAGCGTTCCGTGCGGTTGCTGCAGCCCGATCGAATGGCGGTTTCGGGGCCAGACGGCGTCGGACTCCATCAGGTCATCCCGCTACACGTCGGCCATCGCTCGGGGACTCGAACGCTTGTGTCCGCAGACGGTCACGTGCTGTTCGTCGTGTATCGCGGCGTGTTGCAGGCGATCTCGCCCGTTGAAGGTCGCGTCCTCTGGTCGATGCCGATGCCGGAGGACGCGACCGTCCGCTTTTCACAAGAAACATCGGTCGCTGCGATGCGGCCGGCCGGTGGTTTAGCTTCGACAGCGGGGCTGGTCGCGAGAATGCGATCACAAGGCTCGTTAGCGGCCGCAAACGCCTCGTATGTCGCGATTCAGGGGCGGCGCGATCTGTCAGTGCTTGATCCTGTTACCGGTGAGCAGCGTTGGTCTCGCACCGATCTGCCGCGCGGTGCGACGGTGGTCGGCACCGAAAGCCTCCTTTACGTGCTGCCCCGCGGCGGTCGGCAAGGGAAAGTGCTGCGGGCCCTCGATGGCCAGGACATTGATCTGCCGCAGGCTGCCTCCAAGCTCGAGAGCGTGGTCGCCGTCGTTGGCGATCGACTTCTCCTGGCGACTGAAGAACCCACGCTTCGCTTGTTGGGCTTGCGAGTTGGAGGAGGCGCCGCCCTCTCATTATATGATCCGTTTGAGGACGAAGTCGTCTGGTCGAAGACGTTTCCGCCGCAAACCCTCTTCGATCTCGCCTCCGATGGTGGGTTGCGAGTATTGACTCCTGACGACGGTCGACTCGTTTCGTTCGACGCGGCGACAGGCGAGGCGTCGACCCTTGGCACCGTGCCAGCGGAGGCGCTGCGCCGTCGCAGCGATGTCGTGTTGCTCGAAGACGCTGACGGAGTTTACCTGGTGGTCAACGTCGGCCGAGTCGGCTCGGCGTTCAGCGATTTGTCGGCGATTTCCACGAGCGGTGAAATCTTCGCTTTCGACAAATCGTCTCGCGATCTTCTCTGGCGGCGTGAAATCTCCGGTCGGAGGATGCTGTGCGAGGAATTCGCGCAAACGCCCGTCTTGTTGTTCGTCGACAACGAGCGGACGCAGAAAGGCAATCAGAATGTGTGGCAAGTAAACTTGTTCGCGCTCGATAAGCGGACCGGCGAGCCAGTTCTGGACGAACCGCACTTCATGACCTCGACGCCGGTATTCCGCGGGTTCTCGGTTCAGCCGGAACGACGTTCCATTGAACTGACGTCGTACAACACCCGGTTGCGGCTCCAGGCGGTTCCACGCGTGTCTGATTCCAGTCTGGACGAGGCTGCGGCGACGTCGGCGGCATCCGAAGCGAACTAGAAGCTTGTCGAGTCGTCAGACTCCCGTCGCTGGTCACGATCGCATACACTGCTCCGCTTTGTCGGCTGCGTGCCTTGTTGCGCTATCACAAAGTCATCTTCGTCTTGGGTGCCACTGGCTCTGCCAGCGCTTTTGCCACTGGAGGCAGCACGCCGTTCGCACTGGCGGAGCCAGCGGCATCCGAAGGTCACGGTGTGACAAGCTACGAAGGTCATGCTGACCGTTCTGGGAGCCGGCGAAGTCGCCGACGGTCGGATCGATGCGCCGGCGGAGAACATGACTTCTCAAGGCGCTCGTGCATTCCAGCGTTCGAGTTCTTTTCTCGGGGATTGAAAGGCGAAGACAGTGTCGGCGACCGCGGTGATCGGGCTTCAATGGGGCGACGAGGCCAAAGGTAAATTCGTCGATCTGCTGACGGCGGATCACGAGATCGTCGTTCGATATCTTGGCGGCAATAACGCCGGCCACACCGTCGTTCGGGACGGACAGACGTTCAAGCTCTCGCTTTTGCCGGCAGGGATCCTGAGTCCCCAGGTGACGAGCGTGATCGCCACGGGCGTCGTGATTCATCCCAAGGCGCTGCTCGACGAGATTTCAGGAATCGCGGGCCGACTCGGCAGCCCCGAAGGCCGCTTGCTCATCTCCGATCGAGCGCACGTGATATTTCCCTATCACATGCGGGAAGAGGCGATCCTTGAGCAGCGCCGCCAGCAGGGCGAGGCCATCGGCACCACGATGCGCGGCATCGGCACCTGCTACCGCGACAAGTACGGTCGCACGCATGCGATTCGCGTGGGAGACATTCTCCGTCCCGACGTGTTGCGAAAGCGGCTTCGCGAGATCGTCGTCGACAAGAACGTGTTGCTCAAGGCGTTTGACTCGTCGCATCAGCCCTTCGATCCTGACGTCTTGTGTGAGGAGTACGTCGAGTACGGCGAGCGGTTGCGCCCCTATGTGACCGACACGACAGCGTTTCTGCATCGAGCCGTCGCCGCGAAGAAGCGGATCCTGTTTGAAGGCGCACAGGGCAGCCTGCTCGACATCGACCACGGCACGTTTCCCTACGTCACGAGTTCGAATGCGTCTGGTTGCGGCATCCATCCCGGCAGCGGCGTTCCCGAACGCTACATCGATCGCATGCTCGGAGTGGTGAAGGCCTATACGACGCGCGTGGGAGGCGGCCCGTTCGTGACTGAACTGAACGACGAGACGGGGCAGCGCATTCGTGAGCGCGGTCGTGAGTACGGCACGGTCACCGGCCGCCCGCGGCGTTGCGGCTGGTTCGACGCGGTCGCCGCCGGCTATTCCGCGCGACTGGCAGGCGTGGACTGCCTCGCGGTGGCGCTCATGGACGTGCTCGACGGCTTCACGGAACTTCGGATCTGTGAGGCTTACGCGATTGGCGGTGAGCGTACGACGGATTTCCCGAGCCAGGTCGACGATCTGGCCGCCGCGACGCCTGTCTACCGAACGCTGCCGGGGTGGAGCGAAGACACCAGCGGCGTGCGAAAGCTCGCCGACTTGCCCAAAAATGCCCGCGCCTATCTCGACGCAGTGCGGGAACTCGTGGGGCCGAAGATCGCGTATGTCGGCGTGGGTCCCGATCGCGATCAGACCATCATAATCTGAGTTTCGACGTTGGACTGGCGTTGGTGGCACCTCGTTCCGGCCACGGCTATCATGCCCGCGACTTTACGCTCGATCGGCTGGGCTGACGGGAGATTGCGCGTCGGATGAAGATTCACGAGTACCAGGCGAAGCAACTTCTGGCGAAATCCGGCGTCGCCGTGCCGCGCGGCGTGGTCGCCAAGAGTGCCGCCGAGGCCGCCGAGGCCTTTAAGCAACTCAATGGAAAGCTCGCCGTCGTGAAGTCGCAAATTCATGCCGGCGGCCGCGGCAAGGGGCGTTTCAAAGAGCAGCCCGAACAACCCGGTGTCGTGCTGGTTCGCAGTGCGGACGAAGCGAAGGCGAACGCGAGCCGCATGCTCGGCGGGACGCTCGTCACGATCCAAACCGGTGCGGAAGGGAAGACTGTCCAGACGCTCTTCGTCGAAGAAGGATTGGACATCGCGGCTGAGCTTTACGCCGCAGTGGTCGTCGATCGCGAGTCGCGACGGCCCGTGCTGATCCTGTCGTCCGAAGGTGGCATGGACATCGAAGAAGTTGCCGCTCATTCGCCCGAAAAGATCCTTCGCGAACCCATCGACGCCGGTTACGGGCTACATGCCTTTCAGGCGACGAAGCTCGCATTTCGGCTCGGGCTCAAAGGGCAGGCGATCCGCAGCGCCGCCGAGTTCCTGCCCAAGCTCGTGAGATTCTTTCTCGATCACGATTGTTCGATGACCGAGATCAATCCGCTGGTCGTGACGGGTGACGGTCGTTTGATCGCGATCGATGCCAAAGTCACCTTCGACGACAACGCCTTGTTTCGCCACAAGGAGGCGACCGAGCTGCGTGATCTGGCGGAGGAGGAGCCGGCGGAAGTGCGGGCGGCCGACGCCGGATTGAGCTACGTCAAACTCGACGGCAACATCGGCTGCCTCGTCAACGGAGCCGGGCTGGCGATGAGCACGATGGATCTCATCAAGCTCCACGGGGGCGAGCCGGCGAACTTTCTCGACGTCGGCGGCGGTGCGAGCGTCGATCAGGTCTCCGAGGCGTTTCGCATCATCCTGGCCGATGCGAACGTGCAGGCGGTGCTCGTCAATATCTTCGGCGGCATCATGAAGTGCGACACGATCGCGACGGCGCTCTTGGAGGCCTATGACAAGATCGGCTTCAAAGTGCCCCTTGTCGTTCGGCTGGAGGGGACGAACGTCGAACTCGCCAGAAAGATGCTCGCGGAATCGGGCAAGTCGATCACGACCGCCGTCGATCTGACGGATGCTGCGAAGAAAGTCGTGGCGTCGCTCCAAAAGTAGCCGTCGCGTTTGACCGTCAGCGTCCCACCTCTCACCTCTTGCGCATACAGGGCCGTTCGTCTCCCCTATTTCGCTTTCGATAGCTGGAAGCCGTCGGCTGATCGTACTTATGTCTATTCTCGTCGATAAGAGCACGAAGATCATCACCCAGGGCATCACCGGCAAGGCGGGGCTGTTCCACAGTCAGCAATGCCGCGCGTATGCGGCTGAGCATCGCCCCGACGACGACGTGATCGTCGGCGGTGTGACGCCCGGCAAGGGCGGCACCGAAATCGACGGCTTTCCGGTGTTCAACACGGTTGAAGAGGCACGACAGAAAACTGGTGCGAATTGCAGCCTGATCTTCGTGCCGCCGCCGTTCGCCGCCGACGCGATCATGGAATCGGCCGACGCCGGCATGGATCTGATCGTCGCGATCACTGAGGGCATTCCCGTGCTCGATATGGTGAAGGCCTATGATTACGTCGCGACCACCAAGAGCCGTCTCGTTGGCCCGAACTGTCCCGGTGTGATCACTCCCGGAGTCGCCAAGATCGGTATCATGCCGGGTTACATCCACCAGCCGGGGAAGGTCGGCCTGATCAGCAAGAGCGGCACGCTGACGTACGAAGCCGCTTGGCAGCTCGGCAATCTTGGCCTGGGTCAGAGCACCGCCGTCGGCATCGGCGGCGATCCGATCATCGGCACGACGTTCATCGACCTGCTCGAGATGTTCGAAGCCGATCCAGGGACGGAAGCGATCCTGCTGATCGGCGAGATCGGCGGCACCGCCGAAATCGAGGCGGCGGAGTACATCAAGGCCAACATCTCAAAACCCTGCGCCGCATTCATTGCTGGGATGACGGCTCCTCCCGGTAAACGCATGGGCCACGCCGGCGCGATCATCTCCGGCGGGCAGGGCACCGCGGCCGAAAAGATCCAAGCGTTGCGAGCGGCAGGCGTCGAAGTCGCCGACAGCCCGGCCGACATGGGTACGGCGATGAAGCGGGCGATGAAGTGAGCGCGAGTGAAGATTATAAGCGATTCGACGGTGGCCACAGAATTCCGTGGGAGCCTTCTAAGGACCGACAGTCCCGCTCGTTACTTAGGCCTCGTCGCTCGCGTACAGCCATGCCGCCGTTGGTTGAGCGAAATCGAATAGTTCTTCAGGCGTGAAGTACAGCTCGATCTCTCGCTTCGCGGCGTCCGGTCCGTCGCTGCCGTGGATCAGGTTCATCTGCCGCGACAGCCCGTAGTCGCCGCGGATCGTTCCGGGCGCTGCTTGCCGTCCGTTGGTCGGGCCCATTAAGGTTCGCACGACGCTCACGGCTTCGGGGCCTTCGACACACGCAGCGACGACGGGGCCTGACGTAATGAACTCTTCCAACGCGGGATAGAACGGCTTGCTGACGTGTTCGGCGTAGTGCTTCTTCGCGAGTTCCGGCGTCACTCGCATTTGCTTGAGGCCCACGAGCCTCAGGCCTTTATCTTCGAGCCGCGCGAGAATGCGGCCGGTGAGTCCTCGCTGAACCGCATCGGGCTTCACAAGGATCAGGGTGCGTTCGAGGGCCATCGGGATCACAACCGTCGGTCGGAGGAGCGAAGAAGTTCTGCGAGAGGAGTTCTATGGACTCATCAGGGCGAGAAATTCACGAAAGAGGTAGTTGCTGTCGTGCGGGCCGGCTGATGCTTCCGGGTGGTACTGCACGCCGAATGCGGCAGCCCGCTTGTGCCGGATGCCTGCGACCGTGCCGTCATTGAGATTCACATGCGTGACCTCGAGGTCGGCGGGCATCGTATCGGCGACGAGAGCGAATCCGTGGTTCTGGCTCGTGATCTCGACCCTGCCCGTCCGCTTGTCGAGGACGGGCTGATTCGCGCCGCGGTGACCGAATTTCAGCTTGTAGATTTCCGCACCGGCAGCGAGACCGAGAAGCTGGTGGCCTAAGCAGATGCCGAAGACGGGTTTCTTGCCCAGCAGCCCCCGAATCGTGCCGATCGCGTAGTCGAGTGGCCGCGGATCGCCCGGTCCGTTCGACAGGAAGACGCCGTCCGGCTCAAGGGCGAGGATCTCATCAACCGTCGCGGTGCCCGGCACGACGGTGACTCGGCAGCCGGTCTCGCGCAAGTACCGCGGGATGTTCCACTTCATGCCGTAGTCGACGGCGACGACGTGTCGATTTGTTTTGGAGGCATCGCCTGTCGCAGCGGAGCCCCCGAACGCGCGGCCCAGCTCCGGCAGGGGATCAGCCCATTCCGATCGTGTTTGCGGCATGACTTCTTTGACGTAGTCGATGCCGACGAGGTCGGGACTGCGTTTTGCTTTTTCGATGAGCGAAGCGTCATCGAGGTCGGTGGTGGAAATGACGCCCGTCATCACGCCGCGGACTCGTAGCCGTCGGACGAGAGCTCGCGTGTCGATGCCCTCCAGCCCGATGACTCCGTGTTCTGAGAGATAGGCATCGAGCGACTTCACCGAGCGGAAGTTGCTCGGCAGCTCACACAGTTCCCGAATGATGAACCCGCGGCAGGCGATGCCGCCGCTTTCGACGTCCTCGGCATTCACGCCGTAGTTGCCGATCTGCGGGTACGTCATTGCCACGATCTGACCGCAATACGAAGGGTCGGTCAGAATTTCCTGATAGCCGGTCATGCTCGTGTTAAACACGACCTCGCCGAAGACCTCGCCGTCGGCACCGAAGCCGGTGCCGGTGAAAACGGTTCCGTCAGAGAGAGCAAGTTTCGCGGTGCGCGACATGATCGAGAGCAGGCGGGGGCGGTGATGCCTTCTGTAACAAAGGCTCCTCTCAAAAAAAAGAGACCGCCGAAGTCGGCGGCCTCGTCATTTCAAACTCCGCAGAAAACTAGACGCCCTGCGTCAGCACGAAATCCTCAAACCGGATCTGTTCCGTCTCAGGGTCGCGAATGTTGCTGAAGAGTTCCCCCATCAACTGCTGGAAGTGGTTCCGGCAAATCGAATAGTAGTTATGCTTGCCGTCGCGGCGAGCCTCGATGAGACCCGCGACTCGCAATAGGGCCAGATGATGGCTGACGGCCGGCTGGCTCTGCCCAAGCTTCTCGCAGAGAGCCGTCACATGCAACTCGCCCTCACGCATGAGGTAGAGCAGAATGCGCAGGCGGGTCTCGTCCGACAGGAGCTTGAAGACCTGGACAAGGTCCTTCTCCAGGTGCGTCGGCAACTCTGGAAACCCGTTTCGCGCGTCCATCGTTTCTGGTTCAATCACGTTTGCAATCATAGTTTCGGTCTCGCCTCGTGCGCCCGCTAGGTGGTTTGATCGGTCTACGTGAATCGCAGCCCGAGCGTTGGTGAAAAGTATTCACGCTGTGGATTTCGCAGAGGCAGCGGTAGGCTTACTGCGGTTCCTGCAGGTGAGAGAGCTGATGTCGATCTCTATCGCAAGTGCGTGGCCGGGGCTGAAAACGTCGCCGGTCCACTAGGCTCGATCCAATTCAGGAACTTGCTCGATACGACAACGCCTTACACAGGTAAATGAACCGCCGGCCCATTCTGACATGCGGGTCGCCAGAAGTTTTCAACAGCCATTATCACGATCCTTCGGAGTGTGGTCAACAACTCTTATCGAGGTTCGCTTGCGCGACGCGGATCTTGGAGAAATGTGCCCCTCCGTCAGACACTCAAACTCCGATTGGGTTCCTTGCCCGAATCAGCAGCCATGCAAAGTTTGATCCGACCGCCATCTCCTGGATCACGATTTACGAGTCGTGTTTCAAGAATCTGGCAAATTCGCCGCCGAAAAAGAGTGGATCGTGCGTCCCGGTGCGGTCTGAGCATGATGGCGGCAAAGACTCTAAACGCAATGGAAGAAGGCACGTCTTCATCGAAAATGAGGCATGCCAAATGATGCCTCTCGGGATCTCCCCGGTAGAAGAATGTAGGATTCGACGTTCACCCGCGTCCCTTTGCCGCAGCGGCGTCAAGTTAGACAGGTTGCCAGATCCGGAGGCACTTTGAGATGAGAAAGGCGGAGTTCGCAAACCTCACGGGGAGGGGCGCTGTCGTCACTGGTGCGTCGTCAGGCATCGGCCGAGCGATCGCCGTTGAACTCGCCCAAGCCGGCGCGGAATTGTATTTGACCTGCGGTTCCTCTGCCGAAAAGCTTCGCGAAACAGTCGACATACTGGGAGAGGCTTCCAGCCGTACCCACACGTTCGTTGGAGATCTCGCCGAAGTGGCGGTCTGCGAACGGCTGGTGGAGGATGCCTGGTCGAAACTGGCTCCGCCGACGATCTGGATCAATAACGCGGGAGTTGATCTGCTGACCGGCAGCGCGGCCAGGCTCGGCTACGACGAAAAGCTCTCGAGGCTTTGGGAAGTCGACGTCCAGACCACGATTCGGCTTTCGCGCGAAGCCGGCTCGCGAATGAAGTCGGCCGGCGAAGGCGTGATCGTCAACATCGGCTGGGATCAAGCCGATCGAGGCATGGAAGGCGACAGCGGCGAACTGTTCGCGACGGCGAAAAACGCCATCATGGGTTTCACCCGCTCGCTTTCGGTGAGCCTCGCGCCGCAGGTTCGGGTGAATTGCGTGGCTCCGGGCTGGATCAAAACGGCCTGGGGAGAGGGAGCGAGCGAGTATTGGAATGAACGTGTCCGCCGCGAGACGCCGCTTGATCGTTGGGGAACGCCGCAAGACATTGCGAAAGCGGTTCGCTTCCTGTGTAGCGACGATGCATCGTTCATCACGGGCCAGGTCATCAACGTCAACGGCGGCGCGGTGAGATAAGTGGCGCCACAATCGCCGACTCGCGAGCGAATTCTGTTCGTCACCGGCCGAATGGCCGAGCCGGCCGTTCGCGAAGTCGTCGCGGCTGTAAGCAGCGACGTCGGATTCGACTATGAAATCGCCGTAGTCGGAGTCAGCGTCGCGGCGCTGCTCACGCCGGCACTCGTCGAACGTCGTTTACAGGTTGCAAGTCATTTTGACCGGGCGATCCTGCCGGGCTGGTGTCTCGGCGACCTTGATCGCCTTTCCGACCGCTTCGGAATTCCTTTTGAACTCGGGCCGAAAGACATTTACGACTTGCCCGTCTTTTTTGGCCAAGGAACCCGGCAACCGCCTGACCTTTCGGCCTACGACATCGAGATCCTCGCGGAGATCAACCATGCGCCTCGCCTGCCGAAGCCTGAGTTGCGACGTGCGGCCGAAGAGTATCGGCGAGACGGGGCCGACGTCATCGACCTTGGTTGCGAGCCCGGCCGTCAATGGGCAGGGGTTGCCGACGCGGTGCGTTCGCTGATCCGCGACGGTCACCGCGTCTCGATCGACAGCTTCGACAGGCGAGAAGTCGAGGATGCGGTCACGGCTGGCGCCGAACTGGTTCTCAGTTGCAACGGCTCGAACGTGGAGTGGGCCAGCCGTCTGCCGGTCGAGCTCGTGGCCATTCCAGACGACCCCAAGCGTCTCGATTCCATTCTGCCGACCCTTGAGACACTCCTCGAAAACGGAGCCAGGTTTCGCATCGATCCGATCGTCGAGCCGATAGGATTCGGATTCGCGAGTTCTCTTGTCCGATATCAGGAAGCTCGTAATCGTTGGCCGGATGTCGAGTTGATGATGGGCATCGGAAATCTGACGGAGTTGACCGAGGTCGATTCCGCCGGGCCAAACATGCTGCTGGCGGGCATTTGTCAGGAACTGCGCATTCGCAGCGTGCTGACCACACAGGTCATCAACTGGTGTCGCTCCGCCGTAAAGGAGTTCGATCTGGCTCGGCGGATCATGCGGCATTCGATTTCGAAAGGCGTGCCTCCCAAGCATCTCGGCGGCGATCTCGTGATGCTTCGAGATCCGGAAATTCGCGACAGAGGGGACGAAGAGCTGAAACGGCTGCACGCAGCCATCAAGGATCCGAACTTCCGCATTTTCGGAGAGGGCGGTGAACTGCATCTCATGAATCGAGATGGATACTGGCATGGCCCTGATCCGTTCGAGGTCTTTGACCACGCGTTGGAGCATTCCGGCCCCATCGACGCGCAACATGCGTTTTATCTCGGCTACGAACTGGCGAAAGCCGCGACGGCGATCTCCCTCGGTAAGCGGTATGTGCAGGATGCACCGCTAAGATGGGGATTTCTGACGCGGCCGGAAACGAGCGCCGTCGAGCGGCGACACGCTCATCGCTCGGACGCCGATCCCGCCGGCTGACGCACTGCTGTTACGTCGAGAGGTCTCGCAGACGCGTGTTTCCACTTGCTCACGAACTGTCGCCGGCTCCCGATGTGCTGTTCGCGCTGTCGTGCTTCGCCGACCTCGACGGAGCCTTGCTGCTGGATAGCGCAATGCCTCATCCGCGGCTTGGCCGATATTCGTTCCTGACGGCGGAGCCGTTTCGCTGCTTCAAACTCGACGAGGTCGGATACGGCGATGAACCTTTCGCTCCGATCCGGGAAGCGCTGCGTGCGTTCGAATCGAATCACGACTCAAACTTGCCTCCTTTTCAGGGTGGCGCCGCGGGACTCGTGGGCTACGACCTCGGCCGCGCCTGGGAGCGGCTGCCGCAACCGGCTCGCGATGGATTTCGCGATTCTGTGCTCGCGGTCGGCCTCTACGACTGGGTGATCGCCTGGGATCATGTGGTCGATCGCGCCTGGATCATCGCGCAAGGGTTTCCGGCCACCGATGAACAACAGCGTCGCCAGAACGCCAAAGACCGGCTGTCGTGGGTCCGGGCACGCTTAGCTGGGTCTGCGGTACGAAAAGCGGTGGCTCTCGCAAGCGTCGAGCTTCGTCAGCTCGCTCCCCAGTTCGAAGTGCCGAGTCTGACGAACGTCACCAGCACGTTCACTCGCGAAAGGTATTGCGAGGCGGTTCGGCGAGTCGTCGAGTATGTGCGGTCAGGGGACATCTTTCAGGCCAACCTTTCACAGAGACTTCTTGTCCGGCAGGTGGACGATCCACTCAGGTTGTACGAGCGACTTCGCAGTGCGAATCCTGCTCCGTTCGCCGCCTACTACTCGACAGACGACTGGTGCCTGCTGAGTTCGTCGCCGGAGCGGTTCGTCTCCGTTCGGCAAGGACAGGTGGAGACGCGGCCGATCAAGGGAACCCGGCATCGTTCGTCAGACCGGGGTGAAGATGCGCGGCTGCGGGCGGAACTCGTCGGCAGCGAGAAGGACCGAGCCGAGAACGTGATGATCGTCGATCTGTTGCGGAATGATCTTTCCAGGGTCTGCCGTCCCACGAGCGTCGATGTCCCCGAACTCTGCTCACTGGAAACCTATGAAACAGTCCACCATCTCGTCTCTTCCGTCGTCGGTGAATTGGAGGCGGGAAAGACGGCGTGGGATCTTTTCACCGCGGCCTTTCCAGGAGGTTCGGTGACTGGCGCTCCGAAGATCCGGGCGATGGAAATCATCGCTGAACTGGAACCCGTCGCTCGCGGCCCGTATTGCGGTAGCTTGTTTTACGTAGGATTCGACGGCACCTGTGACAGCAGCATTCTGATCCGTACGATGATCGCCGAAGGCGGGTGGGTGCGCTTCAGCGTCGGCGGAGGTGTGACTGCTCGTTCTGATCCCGATGCCGAATATGCGGAGACGCTTCACAAGGCAGCGGGCCTGTTGAAAGCCTTGCAAGACAACGAGTCGACGCCGTCCAGCAGATGATTCTGTTGATCGATAACTACGACAGTTTCGTGCACAACCTCGCCCGCTACTTCCGGGAACTGGGGCGTGAGACGATCGTTCTGAGAAACGACGCGATTTCCGTCGCCGACATTTCGGCAGATGCTTACGAGGCGGTCGTGCTCAGCCCGGGACCATGCACGCCGGACGAGGCGGGTGTTTGCGTCCCGCTGTTGCAGTCGCTGCCGGCCGATCTTCCGGTGCTGGGAGTTTGCCTTGGCCAGCAGGCGATCGCCACGGCCTTCGGCGGAGGCCTGCGACGAGTCGAGCCGATGCATGGAATGGCTTCGACGATCAGCCATGAGGGCAGGGGACTGTTTACGGATCTTCCGAATCCCTTCCAGGCGACGCGTTATCACTCATTGGCGGTTGAAACTCCGTTGCCTCCGTCACTGCAAATCGACGCGGTCGCCGACGACGGCCTGGTCATGGCCATTTCGCATCGGAGCCTGCCGATCTACGGGGTGCAATTTCATCCCGAGGCCGTGTTGACCGAACACGGCTACGATCTGCTGTCAAACTTTCTCCGACTGATACCGCCGGCCAAGCCGTAGTCTTCGCTTCGCTACGTCGATCGCGTAAACGGAATTTCCGGGCAGTTGGCGGCGATGTCGCGCGTTTCGACGCGAGCCAAATGCGCACCGAGGCGGCGAATCGACCGATACCTCCAAATGCGACCCGTCCTTTCGCCGATCGCGTTTGAGGTGTCTTTTGCCCGCCGGCATCCTGATCGCCGCGCGGTCGCTTGCGGCGGCCGTCATTCTCTGCGTGACCGGCGTCGGCCCCGCCGCCGAATGGTACGGCGATTTCGGCGTGGCCCAGAAGGACGCGGCACGGCTCGACCGGCCCATGCTGCTGCATTTCCATGCCGAGTGGTGCGTTCCATGCAAGCAGATGCAGCGTGATGTTTTCATCGCTCCTGGCTTTCTGACCGCACTCGGCCGGCACGTCATCGCGGTCAAAATCGACGTGGATCACGATCGGGACATCGCACGCCGATTCGGCGTCGAGTCGGTTCCCACCGACCTCTTTCTGACTCCGGACGGCCGTGTGCTTGGCGAGATGAACGGCGTGAGGTCTGGCGAGGACTATCTGCGCCGCGTGGCCGCCATCAACGGTCAATATGAGCGGCTGAAGTCCTTCTACGTCGCTCGTTCCGACGGAAAGATTCCCCTTTCGGCGGTGAACGATGACGGCAAGGGGCCGCGTTTCCCAACGCTCGACGCTCCCGAGCCTGACGACCGGCCGTCGGTGTCGAAACCCGTTGTTGGTCCAGGTCCGGTGGTCAAGGCGCGATCCGACGGAACGGTTTTGCTGGGCCTGAAGGGCCACAGTCCCGTCACATTGTTTGAGACTCGCAAATGGGTCAAAGGCGACAAGCGCTTCGCTTGGGAACACCAGGGTCTGACGTACTTGATGGCCTCCGCCGATGAAGTCGCCAAATTCCGGCAAAACGCCCAGCGCTACGCCCCTCGGCTGCTAGGATGTGATCCCGTACTCTATTTCGATGAGAATCGGGCGGTGCCGGGCAGCACACAATTCGCCGCATATTTCGAGGAATCGCTGTACCTCTTCACTTCGGCGGCGACGCGGGCCCAATTCCGCGAAAAGCCTGAGAACTACACGCGTCGGCGTACCGTGCTGCTGATCGACGAACTCGAATCCGTGTTGCGATAAAGCAGGTTGCCACCGCTGGCTGATCGCAAAAGCTTGTGGTGCGACGGAAAACGGAGCAACAACGATTGACATGTTCGGCGGGAAGGATAAGATACGCGCAAGCTGAGGGTTGCTAAAGGTTGTTCTCTCGAAGTGGCTCGGACACACTGTCCGGGATGAGATGGAGCGATCAACAGGCGGCCCCTCGCCTCGGACTTTCCCGTCCGGCGGCCCGCTTTTTCCTTCGTCCGGTGTAAGTTCCCGCCGTTTTTCTTTTGCGGGACCGGTCGTTGGAGTTGGCTTGAAGGGCCACGCGGACGGGTTTTGATGCCCGCCCCTCGTTTGCGGAGCTTTCTGGGCCGCCGACGAAATGATCTTGTCGGTCGTCCCTTCGGCGGATCGGTTTCCGTCGTTGCTCGCGTGACTATCGCTCTCTCGGCTGCGGCTTCCTTGCCGTTGGTACGGGATCGTTCGCCTTCTGCTTCGGTTTTTCCTGGCAAAGGCCGTCATTCCTGGACTGCTTTTCGCACGACCTGACGCTTGATTGCGGGCTGCTCGCCTTCGACGCCCGCCGTTCTCATGAAAGACATATGCCTGGCTATGCGGCCGAGCATTCGTCTCAATTTTGGCTTTTCGGAACTAGACCGCATGGCTTCTGACCGTCCGCTTGATTCGACCGAATCCGCTGAATCCGTCGGCGCGACCACGCGCCGCCCCGTTCGTCGTCGCCGTCGGGCCGATGCCGAATCTCCGGCGGAGGCGACGTCGCAGACGACCGTCGCGACAGAGGCTTTCGACGAGCGGCGTCCGATGGAATCGGCCGAGAATTCACCTCCGGCTGCGCGTCCGCGGCGGCGGCGTCCGCAGCGGGACGAGGCGGGCGGGGAGGCTGCGCCAACTGTCCAAGTCGATGATGACTTCGGCCAAGGAATCGAAGTTGAGACGGAGCGTCCGGCGACCCCGTCGGCAGAGCCGTCCGGCGAGTCTGACGCCGAGGGAGACAACTATGGTCCCGGTGGACGTCGCCGACGTCGCCGACGTCGCCGCGGCGGACCTCAGCATGGAGGCGGAGGACCGCAACAAGGCGGTCCTCCTCAAGGCGGGTCGCAATACGGCGGTTCGCAGCAGGGGGGCCAGCAGCACGGCGGCCCCCGTCATTCCGGGTCACAGCACCAGCACGGGCGGGGACGGAACAATCGGAACAATACCAACCGCCGCGACCGGCAGCGGCCTCCGGTCCAAATGGCCGGCGTGGAAACGACCGGCACGATCGAAGGGGTGCTGGAACTGCACCCCAAGGGGTACGGTTTCCTTCGCGACCCAAAGAACAACTACTCGGCGAAGGAGACCGATCCGTTCGTATCGAGCACCCTCATCGAAAAGCATCGGCTTCGCGAAGGAGTGCTGGTCAGGGGCGAAATGGGCTCGGGCGCCAAAGGCCAAGGGCCTCGGCTGAAATCGATCGAAACGGTCGATGGCCGCAGCATTGAAGACTTTCAGGCTCTCAAGAACTTCGACGAATTGACGCCGATCAACCCGTTCGAGCAGATCAAGCTGGAACGGGGCGTCGAGCCGGTCACGATGCGGGTGATGGACCTGCTGACCCCGATCGGCAAAGGGCAGCGGGCACTGATTGTCTCGCCGCCCCGCTCGGGCAAGACGATGCTCTTGCAGGACATCGCCGACAGCGTCAGCGCCAATCATCCCGAAGTTCATCTCATCGTGCTGCTCATCGACGAGCGGCCTGAAGAGGTGACCGAGATGCGGCGACGCGTCCAAGGCGAGGTCGTGGCGAGCAGCCTGGATCGCGAAATCGAGAGTCATATCCGCGTGTCGCAGCTCGTCATCGAACGGGCCAAGCGGCTCGCAGAAGAGGGCAAAGACGTGTTCGTGCTGCTCGACAGCATCACTCGTCTCGCCCGCGCCTTCAACAAATGGGTTAACAACAGCGGCCGGACGGGCACGGGCGGACTCGACATTCGGGCGCTCGACATCCCGAAGAAACTCTTCGGAAGCGCCCGTCGGTTTGAAGAGGGCGGCTCGCTGACGGTCGTCGGAACGGCGCTCGTCGAGACCGGCGGCCGCATGGACGACGCGATCTTCCAGGAGTTCAAGGGGACCGGCAACATGGAGCTGGTTCTCAGTCGAGAGCTCGCCGATCGTCGCATATGGCCCGCGATCGACATCGCACAATCCGGCACCCGACGCGAAGAGAAGATCCTCGCGCCCGAAGTGCTTGAAGGCGTCACCTTGTTGCGACGCAGCCTGATCAGCCTGTCGCCGGTGCAGGCGATGGAGGATCTCATCCGGACGCTGCGAAAGTTTCCGACGAACAAAGAGTTCCTGGCTCGCGTGCAACAGGTCATGTGACGCAAAGCCGGACTGGCAATAAGAACACAGCCCGCCGTCTCACCGAGACGGCGGGCTGTGTTCGTTGGAGTTCAGCGGCAAGGCGTGATGCCGATCAAGCCAGCGGAGCCTCGTCGAGTTGCCGCAGAAGCTCGTGGATCGAGCCTTCCACGCGGCAGACATAAACGAAATCGCCCTCGGTCCACGCGACTGCATTGCCGCCGGCATATGCAAACTTCCCGGCGGGCGGCGAGGCGACGCTTTCCGCCGGAATCGCGACAAGGACACCTTGCAAACGGCCCGCACGTCCGACGAAGGAGAACTGCCAGGCGGCAGCTCGGTGCCCGTTATCGGATGGAAGCAATCCCACCACTGGAGGTCTTGCCCGCAGTCGCCACCAGTTCCCCGACGACGGCAGCACCGGTGCGAAATCACCCTTGAAGGCTTCGGGCTGAACTTCACCCGAAGCCAGTGCCGCCGCGGCGTCCTTCAACTCGGCGACGGTCACGGGATCGACCGTATTCGACACGACGAACCAATAGACTCCCGCCGCCACGACGCTTGCCGCCAGACCCGAAAGCATCCCCAGCGCACGCCGCCGAGTGTGCCTTCGGGGCGTCGGTGCGACTTCGACAACCGTCGCCGAATCAGCGAGCTTCGCCAACAGACGCTCTTTGAGGCCGGGCGGCACCGGTACGTCGTGCATCGAAACAGCGACCGAACGCTCCCACGATTGCCTCCGGCGATGTTCCGCAGCCAACCCCACGTCGGACGCAAGCAAATCGCTGACGCCTGCCATTTCCGGCAGCGCAAGGTCGTCTGAGCCGGGGCGAACGGCATCGAGTCGTTCTAGGGCGGTCCGGGAGTCCATAACAATATCCGAGAAAGTGCGTCACTTCACCGAAGCCGTCTCCGGCTCGGCGAGACGCTGTCGCAGGTGCGCTTTGCCCCGCGAAAGGCGGCTCATAATGGTGCCGATCGGAAGATCGAGCACCGCGGCGATGTCTCGATAACTCATGTCCTCGAAGTAAAACAAGACCAGAGGAGCTCGGAAGTCCTCCGGCAATTCGGAGAGCAACTGCGTGAGTTCCTCCCCCGTCAGATCGGGTGAGCCGTCGCCATGTTGGGACGGCTCGGCGATATTCTGAAGAGGAACAACCGCAGCCGCGGCCGGCCCTCGACGTGTTTTCAAATACGCGTTACGCACGATCGCGAACAGCCACGCTTTCGCATTTTCGGCGATGCGAAGCTGGTCGAGCTTCTCTTGAGCCGTCAGAAATGCTTGCTGCGTCAGATCTTCGGCGTCGGCGGCCGATCCCGAGAGCCGGTACGCATAGCGGTACAGCACCGCGTAATGCGCATCGACCAGAGCCGACACCTCCTGCTGCCGTGCCTCGGCATTCATGACGTCCTCAACACTTACGACCCGTGCACGCTGAGTTTATTCCCGATCCACGACGCATCGGCGGCTAGTGAAGAGACCGCCAGAACTCATCTTCGCCAGGATCGATGCTTTCTTGCGCGGGTTTCGCCGTTTTCACCGTCGGAACGGGAGTCGCAGCCCGGCCGATCACGTGCGGACTTGCCACGGTAGGTGTAGGCGGCTTCCGTTGCCGATGTGAGGCGGGCTGTGGTGCCTGCGGCTCGGTCGGCGTCACGGACTGAATTTCTGGGCCGGACGGCGTGGCATCGCCGACCAGCCGGGCGTCGGCATCGGCCTTCTGGTCGGTCGTCAACTGAGGCTTCAGATTCTCGGCGCGCACGATTTCGGCCTCGGCGCGGCGACCGCTGGTGACGTCTTTTGCCGAAACGTGCACTTTCGCTTGCTCGTCGTAGCGGATGCTCACCGCGATCTCAGACCCTTCCGGAAGGTTCGGGGGCAGACCATCAACCACGCAATCACCCAGTTTGACGAACGATTCCTTCGTCCCCGCGCCGCTTTCGATGACCACGAGGCGCACCCGTTTCTGCCCTTCCATGACGGTGCCGAACTTCTGGGTGACTTCGGCCGGCAGCGGCGTGTTCGGCGGAATGATGTAGTGCGGAACTCTCGTGTTCGTTCGCGGATCGCGCACGAGAATTCCCAGGCCTCTCGCATTCACGCTGCGCTGCTTGACGCGGGCGAGGCGCTGGCTCGCCGCGGCATTGAGAATCGACTTCGTGAACTTGTTGTTCGAGAGCAGCATCCCGGCGTAGTAGGTCGCCCCGTGCGCGATCGACAGGTCGGGCGACAGCGACGTGTTGAGCGTTCTTCCCGAGAGCTGTTTGAGTCGGTCCCGAATCATCGGCATCCGGCTCGCGCCGCCGGTGGTCAGAACGACGTCGACGCGCGCCCAGCCGATCTTCTGGTCGCGAAGCAGTCGCTTCGTGATCTCCTCGGTGCGGTCGGTCAGGTGGCGCGTCAGCTTCTCGAACTGAGACTGCTCGACCTGATAGGTCTTTCGATGCCCGGCGTGCTGGCACGTCAGTGCCGCCTTCGGTCGGCTGGAAAGGCTGCGTTTCGCCTGCTCGACCTCGTTCGACAGGAATTGCAGGCTCTCCGGGTCTTGTCGCGGATCGAGTCGGAACTCCTTGAGGAATTGTTCGCTGATCGCGGTGAGCAGGCTTTCATTCCAGTCGATGCCGCCAAGGCGTAAATCGCCGTCGCTGGCGATGACGGCGACCTCGTCGCGGCTGTATTTCACGAGCGACAGGTCCAGCGTGCCGCCGCCGAGGTCGAAGACGAGGATGCGTTGCTCTTCCGCCAGTTCGGTGAACCAGAGGCCCTCGTTTCCGAGAACATGGCAGAGCGCGGCCGCGACAGGTTCATTGATCAGATCCACACGATTCAGGCCGGCGCGATGGCCCGCCTCGATCGTCGCCAGCCGTTGCGCTTCGCTGAATTGCGCGGGAACCGTGATCACCGCCTGATCGACGTCGCCGATCTGCTCGCGCGCCGACGCGAGCAAATGCTTAAGGATAAGCGACGAAATGTCGATGGCCGTGTAAGGGCGTCCGCCGATCGTCCAGCGTTTTTCCGTGTCGCCCATGAAACGTTTGGCGTGCATGACGACGCGATCGGGGAACAGGATCGCACTTCGCAGCGCCTCGGTTCCCACGATCGGCTCGTCGCCATCAAACAGCACGACCGAGGGCGTCGCCAACTCGCCGGCCTTGTTCGCGAGCGTCACCGGCTCCCCATGTTCATTGAGGTAGGAGATGCACGAGTAGGTCGTCCCCAAATCGATGCCGACAGCGTGTGTGGGAAGCATAGGCGGATTCCGGCAGATCGGAGACGATCTATGGTTTCGTTGGCGAACGACGAGATGGGAGAACCATTTCAGGCCTCTGGTCATGCTAACATCACCACATGCACCGGACTAGAAGACGACTTTCACAGTTCACCGCCTCATTTTTTTCGATGTGGTGCGTCGCCTGCGGAACGGTCGGATTATCGGCGGATCGCCCGACGCATGTGCCGCCGCCGCAGATATCGCTGGAACTGCCTTCGTCGGCGATCGTCACGGGACCGCGCCTCCGTAAAGACCTGGCAGAAGTCGTTCCCGGCGCGGCATGGAAAGACGCGACGCTGCGTGACGCGCTGAATCCGTTGGCAGACGCGCATTCGATCGCGGTTCTGCGTGACCGGCGCATCGACCCGACGCGGACAATCAACCTCTCCGTGGCGACTGTTCCATTGCGTCAACTCCTGGATCAGATCGCGAGCGAAGCGGATGCCGAGGTCCGACTCGTTGGCAACTGTATGTACGTCTGTCCGCAAAACGCCGCGGCAGTCGTTCGGACGCTCGCTGAACTCCGCAAAGAAGAACTGACGGCTCGTTCAGGACAGCAGCGTTCGCAGCAGCAGCAGGTCGCGTTGCAGAGAAACCAGACAGTCCGCTGGGCGGATCTCACGGAAGCGAGCGAATCCTTGCGACTCGTTACAGATCGGTTCGGTCTAAGCATCGAGAATTCGGAACTGCTGCCTTACGACCTGTGGAGCGGGGCGGTTTTCGCGGAAATGTCGTCGCCGGAAATGTTGACGCTTCTTCTTCTGCAATTCGACCTCACGTTCGAGTGGAGCGATGATTTGCGCTCGATCCGACTCGTCCCCCTGCCGGACGATCGCTCCTTGATCATCATCAAAAGAACGCACCGTCCGCGAGATCCCTCGCAGGAAACGATCGCGAAATGGCGGCGGGAGGTCGGCGACTTTCAAGCCACGATCAACGGCCGGGTCGTCGAAGTGGCGGCCACCGTCGAGCAGCACGAGGAGATCGAACGCCTGATCAGTGGCCGGCCTGCGACGAACGCCGCGGGCGAGCCACCGGCGGCCATTCCGCTCGCACGGCGGCAGTTCACGCTCACGGCGTCCGGCGTTCCCACCCGATCGATCATGACGCAGCTTGAAGGCACGGGCATCACCTTCGAGTTTGACGCCGATGCCTTGAAGGCGGCCGAGATCGATCTGAAAACGCCGGTTTCGATGAAAGTCGACCAGGCGGATGCGAAAGCGTTTTTCGCCGCTCTCTTCGGGCCTCTGAAGCTCTCGACATCCTTCTCGGGAACGACGGTGCGTTTGGAACCGGTGGAACGGCCGCGTTAAGGGGCGTTCCGGGAGTCGATCGGCTATTATTCGCCCTCGATCACGAAATCCATCGGTTTCGGCGGCAGTCATCGCTGGCGCGGCGTCACAGCAATCACCGACTCGACATGAAAAGCGACCTGTTCAATCTTGAAGGTGAGACGGCCGTCGTCATCGGCGGAACCGGCGTTCTCGGCGGAGCGATGGCCGAAGCGCTGGCGAGCCAAGGAGCCCGCGTCGCGATCGTCGGAAGAAGCCGGGATCGTGGAGAGCAGCGAGTCAAAGCGGTCGCGTCCGCGGGAGGATCGGCGGCCTTTTTCGCCGCCGATGCCCTGAGTCGCGAGTCGATGACGGACGCGCGAGATGCGATCATCAGCAGGTTCGGTTCGATCGATGTGCTGGTGAATGCCGCTGGCGGCAATCGGCCCGATGCGACACTTCCGCCGGGCAGCGATTTCTGCAAACTGCCGCTTGATGCCTGGCGCGACGTGTTCGATCTGAATCTCGTCGGCGGCGTGCTCCTGCCATGCCAGGTCTTCGGCGAGACCATGATCGGCAAAGGTCGCGGCAGCATCATCAATGTCGCGTCGATGGCGGGAATGATCCCGCTGTCTCGTGTGGTCGCCTATTCGGCCGCGAAGGCCGCCGTGATCAACTTGACGAAGTTTCTCGCCCGCGAATGGGCGACGCGGGGAGTGCGGGTGAACGCCGTCAGCCCCGGCTTCTTCCCGGCCGAACAGAACCGCAAGTTGCTCTTCAACGACGACGGCACGTACACCGAACGGGGCGGGCAGATTATCGCTCACACGCCGATGGCTCGCTTCGGTGAGCCGGCTGAGTTGGCGGGAGCGATCGTCTGGCTCGCAGCCTCGAAAGCGTCGTCGTTCGTGACCGGACAGAACATTGTCGCCGATGGCGGATTCTCCTCCGTCACCATTTGATTTTTAGCTCGTTCCCCAGCGTGGAGCTATTGGACACGCGACTGCTCCGACGCTTCCACTGCCAAACCTGATCTTCATTTTCATTTTGAGGGACTGAAATGGCTGGATTAACCATTCGCCAAGACGCCTGCGAACTCGATTTTCTGTCGCTCGGGGCGCTCGTGCATCGGCTCGATCCGGGCATCATTCCGTTTCGGAAGGCCCGGTCGTTCGACATTCACGTCTCCGGCGGCGAATACAACGTCTCCGCGAATCTCGCCGACTGCTTCGGACTGAAGACCGGCATTGCGACCGCGATGGTCGACAACGGCATCGGCGAGCTGGTGCAAGCCCGCGTCCGCGAGATGGGCGTGAAGCCCTTCTACAAAGAATTTCAGCACGACGGCGTGCGTGGCCCGAACATCGCGACGGTCTACAGCGACCGTGGGCAAGGAGTGCGGCCTCCCGTCGTGTTCTACAACCGGGCGAACGAAGCCGGTGCCCTGCTGAAGCCCGGCGATTTCGACTGGAAGAAGATTTTCGCAGGCGGCGTGAAGTGGTTCCATTCGGGCGGTATCTTCGCGGCGCTGTCGGAAACGACGTCGGAAATCATCATCGAAGGCATGAAAGCCGCGAAAGCGGCTGGGGCCGTCACATCGTTCGATCTGAACTTCCGGGCCAAGCTCTGGAAGTCGATCGGCGGTGAGGATCGGGCGGTCGATACGCTGCGACGCATCGTCGAGCACGTCGACTGCCTCATCGGCAATGAGGAAGATTTGCAGAAGGGGCTGGGCGTCAAAGGGCCGGAGGTCACCAAGAAGACCGAGTCGAAACTCGATCCGGAAATCTTCTTCGGCATGATCGAAGCCACCGTCAAGGCCTTTCCCCACGTGAAGATGGTCGGCACGACATTGCGAGAAGTGCATTCGACGAATCGCCACGACTGGGGCGCGGTCCTGTGGCTCGACGGTCAGAAGTACGTCAGCCCGACCGCGCAGCTCGACGTGATCGACCGGATCGGCGGCGGAGACGGGTTCGCATCGGGCCTGATCTACGGCCTGATCTCGGGCCGCTCGCCGGAAGAGTCGCTGCGGCTCGGCTGGGCGCACGGGGCGCTGCTCACCACGTTTCCCGGCGACACGACGATGGCGAAGCTGCCGGAGGTCGAGGCGTTCGCCAAGGGCGGCTCGGCTCGCGTGCAGCGCTAGAGGTCGATCATGCCTCGGTGCTGTGATCGATGGGCTTGTGCCGAAGGTTTTTTCTCACAAAACATTAGCGATATGATGCAGCCGGTGGCCCATGCTCCGGTCTGTGGACTCAAGAAAGCGTCACAATGCCCCAGCACGACATTGCATTGATCGGCCTCGCGGTGATGGGCCAGAACCTGGTCCTCAACATGGCCAACAACGGCTTTTCGGTCGGCGTTCAGAACCGCACGGCGAGCGTCACCGACGAGTTCGTCGGCGGCCTGAAGGGCCGTCCCAAAGACGTCGTGCATGAGGGAACGGCCGACCGCATCGTCGGCTACCAGGAACTTGAAGACCTCGTCAAGAACCTGAAGCGGCCGCGGAAGGTCATGATGATGGTCAAGGCCGGCGCGCCGGTCGATTCGCTCATCGAGCAACTCATTCCGCTGCTGGAGCCGGGCGACATCCTGATCGATGGCGGCAACAGTGACTTCCGGGACTCGAACCGCCGCACCGAGGCGATCGAGAAAGCCGGACTGCTGTTCGTCGGCACGGGAGTTTCGGGCGGTGAGGAAGGGGCTCTCAAGGGGCCGAGCATCATGCCGGGCGGCTCTAAAGCCGCCTGGCCGCACGTCAAAGATATCCTGCAGAAGATCAGCGCGAAGGTCAGCCCCGGCGACGCGCCGTGTTGTGAGTGGGTCGGTCCGGCGGGTGCGGGGCACTACGTCAAAATGGTGCACAACGGCATCGAATACGGCGACATGCAGTTGATTTGCGAGGCCTATTTTCTGCTCAAAGAAGCTCTCGGGCTTTCGAACGAGGAGCTGTACCGCGTCTTCGACGCCTGGAACAAGAGCGAGCTCGAAAGCTATCTCATCGAGATCACCCGCGACATCTTCACCGTTAAGGACAAAGACGGTGAAGGGCACCTCGTCGACACAATCCTCGATACGGCCCAACAGAAGGGTACCGGCAAGTGGATGAGCCAGCATGCCCTCGACCTCGGAGTGCCGCTGACGCTGATCACGGAAGCCGTCTATGCCCGCTGCCTGTCGGCACAGAAGGAGGCACGCGTGCGGGCCTCAAAGATCCTTTCCGGACCATCCGGCACGTTCGACGGCGACAAAAAACAATTCATCGAGGACGTGCGGCAGGCGCTGTATGCTTCGAAGCTCGTTTCTTACGCCCAAGGCTTCGTGCAACTCGACGCGGCCGCCGACGAGTTCGGTTGGAAGCTCAACAACGGCGACATTTCGCTGCTTTGGCGCGGTGGTTGCATCATTCGCAGCCGGTTCCTCGGCGACATCAAGGCCGCGTTCGACAAGAATCCCGACCTCGAGAACCTGCTGCTCGATGACTTCTTCCGCAAGGCGATCGATCAAGCACAGCCCAGTTGGCGGCGCGTCATCGCAAGCGGCGTGACTCTTGGGATTCCTATGCCCGGATTTACGTCGGCTCTCAGTTATTTCGACGGCTATCGCCGCGCACGCCTGCCGGCAAACCTGCTGCAAGCGCAAAGAGATTACTTCGGCGCTCACACCTATCAGCGGCTCGACAAGCAGGGGACGTTTCACACCGACTGGCTGCATGAACGGAAGCTGTCGTAATCATGCGGGTCGAATTGCTGGGTACGAGCGGCTTCCATCCGACCGAGAAGCGGCATACGTCGTGTGTGCTGCTTCCGGAGCAGGGGATCGTGTTCGACGCCGGCACCGGGATGTTTCGCCTCACGAGTCGGCTTCGGTCGAAATCAGTGGCGATCTTTCTATCGCATTCGCACCTTGATCACATTATCGGCCTCACGTACTTGTTGCCGCCGCTGTGTGACGGCACGATCGAGCGTGCGACGATCTACGGTTCCGCGCGCTCGATTGGTGCGGTACGCGATCACCTGTTCGCGGAAGAGGTCTTTCCGGTTCCATTACCCTTCGAGTTCGTCGAAGTCACTGCACCTGTTGACGTTCCCGGCGGCGGTCGACTGATGCATCGCGTTCAAGAGCATCCGGGTGGCAGTTTTGGATATCGCATCGATTGGCCGGGCAAGTCGTTCGCCTACGTCACCGACACGACTGCGGACGGCACCGGTCTCGATTTCATCCGCGGCGTCGATCTGCTGATCCATGAGTGCAACTTTCCGGACGACATGCGCGATCTGGCGGTGCGAACCGGGCACAGCCATACGACGCCGGTCTGCGAGTTGGCCCGTGACGCCGGCGTGAAGCGACTGGTGCTCACGCATTTCGATCCTTACGCCGCCCTCGACGATCCGGTTGATGTTCGAAAGGCGCGTTCGATCTTTCCCGCGACGGAGGTTGCGGAGGATAAGATGGTGGTGGAGTTCTGACCGACCGCGCGCACTCGGATTGATGCATGTCCACGCTCACCCGCCCCTCGTCGATCAGCAGCGAGACGCCGCGAGAGATCCGCAGGCAGGAGTTACATAGCGGGGACCGACTCGACCGCGCAACGTTCCACGCCCTCTACCAGAGGACGCCGGAGACGTTCAAAGCCGAACTCGTGGGAGGAGTGGTCTACGTGGCGTCTCCGGTTTCGCTTAGGCACTGTGATCCACATGCGGTATTGATCGCGTGGCTGGTCAACTATCAAGCCCGCACCGTCGGGACCAGAGTGGCCGACAACGGGACCGTCTTCCTCACTCCCGACCGCGACGAGGTTCAGCCCGACGGGATGCTCTTCATTCGGCCCGAGTCGGGCGGACAAGGGCGGTACGAGCAGGAGTATCTCGCCGGCGGCCCCGAGTTCGTGATCGAGATCGCGACGAGCAGCGCCGCCATCGATCTGCACGACAAGCGGGACGCCTACGAGCGAGCCGGGGTGCGCGAGTACGTGGCGCTCTCGACGAAGGAACCGGAACTCTTCTGGCATGAGAACCGTGACGGCCGGCTGGTTCGGCTCGCGACGCCTTCCGACGGCGTCTTTCGATCGAACGTCTTTCCGGGATTGTGGTTGAACGCCGCGGCGGCGATCGCGAACGACGCGAAGGGTCTGCTGGACACTCTCGGCCTTGGTCTTGCGGACTCGGCTCACGCGGCCTTCGTCGCCGAACTCGCCCGCCGCCGCGTGTGACCTCATGTCCGACGCTCCTGATGAGTCTCTTTTGAGCCGGCTTCGCTCGCCCGAGAACGGCCGCCGGCTCCTCCACGACGAAGCGCGCAGCGCCCTCGTCTGCGCGGAGGCGGCCCGTGAGTGGCCTGTGATCGCCGGTATTCCGCGGTTTACGTCGTCCGAGCATCTTGAGAGCTTCGGCCGGCAATGGAACCGGTACGAAGTCGTCCACGACGATGAAGACCGGGCGACGTTCGTCGCCAAGACCGGCATCGAACTGAGCGAACTCGCCGGGCTGAAAGTGCTCGACGCCGGTTGCGGCGGCGGGAGGTACTGCAAGGTGACCGGCGAGGCCGTGGCGAACGTCGTCGGCGTCGATCACACGACGGCCGTCGAGAAAGCATCGCGGCTCTGTGCGCATCTACCGAACGTCGACTTCGTTCAGGCGGATCTGAAGCGCCTGCCATTCGAAGACGAGAGCTTCGATGTCGTGTTCTCGATAGGCGTGATGCACCACGACGTCGAGACGCGGGCCGTGTTCGATGCGGTCGCCAGAAAGGTGAAGCCGGGCGGTCGGTACGCCGTCTGGCTCTACCGCCGAAACCAGTGGTGGCAGGAACGAATCAATACGGCGCTTCGCCGCCGGACGACCTCGATGGACGGCGATCGCCTGGAGCGGCTTTGTCGAATCGGAGCGGGTCTGGGCGCGATTCCGCTCGTCAACAAGACGCTCAACAAGGTCGTCAATTTCAGCGCACACCCCGACGCACAGAACCGGCTCTGCGACACCTTCGACTGGTACGCGCCGGCTTATCAGCATCATCACACGACCGACGAGGTGCTCGGCTGGTTTCGAGACGCTGGCTTCGAGGAGTTGAGAGTGCTCCCGCCGGAGAAGACAGGTCGGCTCTATCGCTGGACCTATGAGAAGAACCTGTTGATCGGCAGCGGAGTGAACGTCGCGGGGCGTCGGCGACGTTAGGCTTAAACGGCGTTCGTGTCGGAGCGATCTTTCCG
>JACCRE010000202.1 GCA_013813775.1 Planctomycetaceae bacterium | reverse complement strand
CTATCAGCCCGTTGAAGTATTCAAAATGCCTCGCGACGCGTCTGAGTCATGAGCCGAATTCCCTGCATTTCTCGACATTTGGCTGGTTCGTCGGCCGGTGCCGTCGATTACTTCAACAGGCTGCTATTGCCTCGATCTCACAAGCGGCAAGGCGCTCTGGTCGTTCACCGTCGGCGTTCCGGTCATGAGCACTCCGCTCGTCACAGGTAACACTGTTTACGTCGCAGCGTACGACGGCCGGCTCTATGCGTTGACCTCGAGTCCTGAGGCAGAAGAGACGTCCAGCACCGGGGTAGAAAACAACGCCATCCGAAAGACATCGGGAGGGATCGGTTCCGCACACCATCGTCAGAACCGAAGTCCCGCCCTTAACTCGGTTCAGTCCCGCGGACGGAGCGTTCAATAAGGATCCCCAGGCCCACGCCGGCGGCGTAGCAGAGCAAATCACTCCATACGAAGTCAAAGCCCAACATCAGACCACCCAGTTTGGTGCGGCGGATCGCGTCGATCCAGCGGGCCTTGTACAACTGGCTGATCTCAACCACCAGCGAGGCAATCATCGCCAAGGCGGCCACACGCCTCGTGGAGGCCGTCGGCAGCAGCAGGCCGAGGCCGAGGAATACGGCAGTCGCCCAAAGCGTGTCACCGGCATAAGCCGACACGAAAGGTGGCAGGTCGGCGGTGAAGCGGCGAGAGCTGATCCCCAAGCAGGCGGCCAAGCCAAACAGGCCGAGCCAGACCAGGGGGTTGCGTCGCGAGGATCGCATTGGCTTTCTTGGGCCTTTCATGGGAAAGGAGAAGCTGCGGCGGTGTGGCAGTCACATGACATCCCGGAAGAGCTGCTCGTGCTGGCGGAACTGCCGCGGAGCATCATCCCAGCGGAACTCATCGTCTGAGATTGCGATGAGCGCCTCACCAGTTACGAGCCGCGCAGGCGAAGGGCGTCGTGTCCACATCCCACTTGTCATCTGCGCTCTCTCGCCTTTGCTCACGCCTCCCCGGTCTTGTGCTCAAGGATCGGTAGTCGAAACTCGACCAACAGTGGCAGATGGTCAGACGCAGTGACCATCGTCGTCGTACGCACCACCTCAGTCTCGATGAGTTCAATGTCGTCGCTTGCGAACACGTGGTCGATCCTCACGACAGGCCAGCGGCTGGGGAACGTCGCTCGGGGACGGCCGTTCGTCTGCGTCGCATCTCGAAGACGCGCTGCGAGCCGGCGATAAGGCATGGATCTTGAACCGGCATTCAGATCGCCGCACAGGACGGCTGGTCCGGAGAGTAACGGCGAGCCGAACCACTCCGGCCCGAGCAGGGCTTCAACCTGCCGCAGCCGCTCGGTGCCGTTCAGCCCCAGGTGTGTCGTGATGACCTGAAGCATCTGACCGCCCATGTCGATCTCGACCCACAGTGCCCCGCGAGGTTCAGCAGGCTGCGGAACCCGTTGAGGCAGCGCTCCGGCGCTGACGAGACGGAGAGGGAATCGGCTCAGAACGGCGTTGCCATACTGCTCGTCCTCAAAGCGGAAGGAGGGATGGAACTCGCAGATCATGCCCAGCAAATCGGCGATCTCTCGCGCTTGATCGCGCATTCCACTGCGGCGTCGACCGACGTCGAGTTCCTGAAGTGCGACAATGTCCGGGTCGCACTCTGCGACGGCTCGAGCGATCCGCCGCGGCGAGAGTCGGCCATCCGTTCCCACGCAACCATGCACGTTGTAAGTCAACAGCCGGACGGTATCACGACGTGTCGACGCGCTGCCGCAAACAGCGGACCAGCGATCAGCATGTGCCACCATACGGGAAAGAACGGCATTGCGGAGCTCTGTAGGACGGACTGTCTGACCGGAGACGGGCGTGTCCGGCGGCAGCAGAGTGAATCCGCCTGTCTCGTGCGGACCGGGCCCAGCATGGCCGCCGTTCTCTCCGACGAAACTGAGCGGCTGGCTTCCTGTGAACCAGCCCCCGATCACGATTTGCCCTGCCTCAGGATGTCGGCACAGTGCGACGAGATCGTCGGCCACGTCATCCAACTGCGGATGATCGGTGCCGAGTAACAGTTGGGCATCCTCCGGCAGTCGCCCTTTCTGTCCTGTTCTCGTCCAGAACTTCACGCCGCGGTCATCTAACAGGTAAGTCACCGGCACGTCCGCATCCTGGACGAGGGCCTCTGCGAGTTGTCCACAGTCCGACTCGTCGAGCGGCGGATCACCGTAGACATGGCCGATTGGTCCGAGCGCTATGGTCGTAAGCTTCGGCGGTCGTTGGGGCCGGAGAGATAACACGCGTGTGGCGACCTCTGATACCGCTTCGTCAATGCCTCGACCGAACTGATGTTCGTACTGCGTCGTGCGTTCCTGTCCGTGATCGGCGTAGATCCATACTTCGTACTCTCGGCGACGTGATCGCCGCGCCGCCTGCGCGATTCGCCGGATTGCCTGATCGATCCCGGGCAGACTGCGATGCGCGAACGCTGAGTCGGGGCCGCGGCGATGTGCCTTCTCGTCATAGCCGAGAAAGTTGACGTGGATCACGGGGAGCCCGCGCGTCGCGTCGAGCCGGGCACCGGCGACCATCCACTCGCGGAGAATGACTCCGACCAGAACACGTTTGTGGATGAACTCGAACTCGCTCTTGAGCTTTTCCCCGTTGGACCAACCCAGCAGAGCCTCGCCGAAGCCAACGAGCATCTCTGCCGCCGCCAGTGCGAGAACCCGCAGGGCGGTTGGCAGGTAAAGGGCGGTGAGAGCTGGCCAGAGCCATGGCCGGATACGGTGCATCACCGCGCGGAAGGTGAGAGAGGCAACGCAGAAGTGAGGCTCCGCTGCGCCGCCCCTGAACACGTCGCAGTAGGCACTGCCCCCCTCCAGGAGCGGCGGTCCGCCGGCCTGGGCGATCGCGCTCTCGCGGAGAGCTCCGACCTCTGGCTCAAGCATCTCAACGGTCTCACGCGTTCGGCGGCTGCGGAACGCGAAGGCCGGCACAGCGGTTCGAACGCCGTAGAAGAGTTCGGCCTGGACGGCCGGCGTTGTGGCCGGCAGGCCCGAGTAGAACGTGCCCAATTGGAATCGCTCTCGTTCGAGCAGCCGGCGCAGGAAAGGCATCCGCCCTGACGCGATGGCACGTTCCAGCTCCCGCTTTGGCAGCCCATCGATCTGGATCAACACGAGACCGGGGTCAAGCTCGGAGGAGGTGTCGTCAGGCGCGACCGTAGACGTGTCGCTCATGACGCGGGCCGCAAGCTCGCGACGACTGAACCAGCGACGGAGTGGCCGGAGGTGTTTCATGAAGAGGCGATCGACGCGTGGAATCATTCACGCTATAGGCCGAGATTGCAGGCCACGTCCGCGGCACGTCGCGGATCGTCGCTGCTTCGTTGCGGCACTCCCGATCATGCGCGATTTCATCACAAACTTCCCCTGCGAGAAGTCGGAGGCCCGAGCGCTATGGATACGGGGATCCTCGGTGGTGCGCGATCGCCTCCACAGTTCAGAAAGGGACTATGGCAGATGCGTCGCGAGAGCCCCAGCGACATAGCGATCGCCGGTGCGGTGTCGCCCTTGATCGCCAGGATCACGATCCGCAGCCGCTTGCCCTTCGCCGCATCGCGCTCGCTGCGTTCCAGCCGTTCCAACTCCGCCAGCGACACATGCCCCGCCACTTTCATTGCCACCTCCCGAGACTCGGAGATCGCAAAGGCCGCAACCAGACTGGGAGTCCCGCAAACCGCTCACACCGCGAGCAGCACTGCCGCCAGTTCATCATCGTCAGAGGCTTTCGACCAGAAGCGGGAGAGCGGCTCCTCCTCAATCGACCCCAGGGATGTCGCCGGGGATTGAGCCCGAGACGGCATAATAGCTCGAGCGGCGGCTAATGGCAGATCACTGGCTAGCATTGCAGCAACGGCATTCCAGCCGACGTTCGCCCACGTGCCCTACAGACTCGTTGAGAAACTGGAACCGGTGGAAGCCGCGGTCCACCACTGGCTGCCGGAGCGGCCCGCCATGTCATCGCGGCCATCGCCGTCGAAATCGCCGACGGTCACATTCTGCCAAGCGATGTCCTGCCAGGACGTCCAGCGGCTTATCGCCCCTGCTCCGCCCGTTACTGAAGACAGATTGACCCACCATCCGCCGGCCAAGCGGGCGGCGAGGTCGTCGCGACCGTCGCCGTCAAAGTCTCCCACGACGGCGTCTTTCCAAGCGGCATCCTTCCGAGTACTACGAAGTCCGATGGCAAAGGCGCTGCCGTTTGAGAGTCCGACATACCACGCGCCACGCCGAAACGCGTAGACATCCATGCGGCCGTCGCCGTTCGCATCAAAGGTGCCGACGGCATCCCAGGCGAGATGGCTCCAGGCGCCCCAGCGAGCAGCCGTGCCGAAGCCATTCCCCGACGAGAGGCCGACCCACCAGACGCCGTTGAGGTTGGCGAGATCGTCGTCGCCATCAGCGTCGAAATCGACGAGCGAGACGTGCTGCCACGCCTTGTCGGACCAGGCGGTCCAACGGGTCGGTACAGCGAACGAAGTCCCCGTCGAGAGCGCCGCCCACCAAGGCCGTGACGTTCGTTCCACCGTATGCGCCGATTTGCGTAATGCTCCCTGTCTTGGCATCGATGCGCACCAGAGAGTCGTTGCCGTAGTCGATTCCGTAGAAGAACTTCGTCGGTCCTTGCGGCCCCGTCGATTTGTAACCGACGGGGCCGACCTGGCGCACGAGATACTCGCCCGCCGCGAGATTCTCAAAGTTGTACTCACCGGTGTCGCCGGTGAACGCGACTGACTCGTTGGCGTCCCACGTTCCGTCGCGATCCGTATCGAGATAGACCGTCACACCGCTAAGGCCGAATTCGCCCGGGCCCTTTTGGCCATCGCCATTCGCATCCGCATACACGGTGCCGGAAATCGCCGACAGCAGTGTCCGGTCCTCCAGCCGCTCGGATGCGACCCGTGACTCAAATCGGCGGGCATGGCAGACCTTCGCACAGGTGACCCAGCCGCGAGTTTATGGGAGTTGCGAGGCAGACCCAAAGAACGTCTCCGGAGAACACGAAGTCAGAAAGTCGCATGTGAGCTCCCACGACGTGTGACTGGAACTCGGCGGAAATCGGACCTCAAGTAGACGGAATCGGCATCAGAGGAATCATCGTAAAGGGCGAAGAACGGAAGGAATGGCGAAGGATCGGAGGTGTCGCATGTACGAGGCGCCGGATCCGCCACCGCAAAGTCACGCGGCGGTCACCGGCAGCACCCTGGCTAGCGTAGTGTCTCACACGGATGGTGTCTTATCGAAGGACGGCCCGGGCGCGGGCGACCTTTGCGAGGATGTCGTCGGCCTGGGCGGTCCAGACGAAGGGGCGGGGATCGCGGTTGTGGTCG
>JACCRE010000181.1 GCA_013813775.1 Planctomycetaceae bacterium | reverse complement strand
TTCGCGAGCGCATCGCCAAAGAATGGCGCAGGACGTTCGAGGAGTGGGGGTATGCGGTGTAGGGCGGGGTGACGTGCCATCGGGCGAGCCGTGGGCACCAACCCGCGAGTCATGCCCCTTTCTCAGAACTCCCAACGCTGGGTCAGAACGCCGAAGCCGAAAACCCTAGCACACGCGAGAGATTGCCAACAAACCGCCGCTCTTCGACGTCCGGATCGTCAGCGTTGAGGTCGATCGTGACGTGATGGATTTCCCGGCCACTAAGGGTCATGCCTTCCATCCACGAATCCTGCTGGCCTTGCTGACGCGGACTTACGAAAGCCGCCTTTCGGACATTCTGAGCCTCGCAGAAGGCAAGAAGTTCGTACCGATCTTCAGCGCCAATCTTGGGTTTGTACTTGGCGTCGGCGATCGCGACGTAGGTCCCTCGACGTGCGAAGTAGATATCTGGCTTTGTGTGGCATCGGCTGTTGTCGGTGAACAGCGGCACGGGCATGAGATTCCCATCAGCCACGTCACATCCGCCGAACATCTCGATGGCGTATTCCTGACAAAGGGTTCTCACATAACCCTCGAAAACCTCGGCCACGTTCACGATTACTGACTCAAACTTCGCCTGCCCGACGGCCTCGATGGTGACGCCGCGGCGAGTCGCGACAAGATAGGCGAGCCATAGAGCCGGTTCATAAAACTCATGGCTCGCCGGCAAAGCTGCGATTAGGCGAGGAACCTCGCGGGCGATCTGGCCTGGCAGGATGGCGTTACCGTTCACCATCGCGAAGCGAGGCAAGAGTTCTCGTATCGCCCTGGCCGCCGCGGCGTCCTCTGGTCGTGCCCCGCCCAGTAGACTGCGGAGAAGGCGTTCGGCAGTCGCCTTCAAAATCCGGTTCGCTCGGTTGTCGGCAGTGAGATCGTGGACCTCGAAGACGTGCTGATGACGGATTCCCTTTGCTCGGAAGCGACCGACCGTGCGATGGATGAGCGGTCGCCCGCGCAGCGATCGTTCGGTCTCGGACCTGACGTACTGCTTGCGAAGGCCACGCTCGGCCACCTTTCGGAGCGTTGCCACAAAGACGTGGCCGTACAGAAACTCCGGGTCGGTGACCTCGGTTTCCGATATTTGATATTCGCGCAGTCGACCCGTCTCACCATCGAGCCGTCGGCCCATCCGTTCCATCATGTAGAGCAACGAGCGAATCGAGGCGCGCGGCCTGACGCGAATCGCGATCCTGTCTGATATCGGTATAAGACCGACGAAGCCTTTCGATCTGAGAACGAGCATTCCCCGTCGGTAGTCGATGTCGAAATAGCCGCTTCCCGAAACCTCGGGGTACACGTCCACAGAACCATCCGGCCTCACGATGTCGCGGATCGGCACGGCGATGTCATCGTATTCCACACACGGGTAGACTGTCCGCCCTCCGAGTTCATCCATCACTGCTCTTCCGCCTGTCGCATGAGGGCGGCACGCATGGACTCGAAGCTGGCTTTCGCGTTGTTGAGCTTTGTCGGTTCAAGCTCCAAGACCGCCTCACAGTACGGCTGCATCCGGTAACGCCAGACGGTGAAAAGCTGCTCCGCCGTCCGCACATCCTTGAAGTAGGTGTGGCCAATCCCGCCCGACGCGGGAGGAAGGATGCTCTGCAAGTTCTCGAACCAAGTGACGATCCGATCGGCTTGCTCGGGTGAGAACTCGCTTCCCTCAAGGAACGCTCGCACCATACCGGACGATGGTGAGAGATCGACATGATCGAACCGCCGAATCAGCGCGAGGTCGAGTTGCGTGATGCTTCTGTCGTAGTGGTTCATCGTTCCGATCAGAAGCAAGTTGTCGGGAACTTGAGCCTCGTCTTGCGTGTACGGAAGACGGAATGTCCGGTTGCGATAGCCATGCTCGATGTACGTCAGGAGGTCTCCGAAGATGCGTGCCGGATCGCCGCGGTTGATCTCGTCCAGAATCATCACGATGCGCCCGGTGTGGCCCGACTGCTTCAACTCCGCGGCGAGGTCGCAGGCCTCGCGGAACACACGCGGCACGATCGAGAAGCCGGACCGGGCGTCCTCATCCGGCTGGTACCCCTCCACGAAGTCCTCGTACCCGTAAGAAGGGTGGAACTGCACGCGGAAGATGTGGCTGACCGGATCGGTCACGAAATAGCGGGCCAGCCGGTTCGCGTACCACGTCTTGCTGGTTCCCGGGCAGCCGCGGAGGACGATTCCGGACGTGTGGATTGCGACGAGCCGTTTGACCTCGATCAGAACGGGGTCGTCGTCGTCGAGCGGTGGCCCGGCGTCGAGATCGATAGGCACGCCGGCCGGTGCCGCTTGAGCGATCGTGTCCGCCGGCCCCGTGGGAACTAAAGCCCGCTCGATCTCTTCCAGGTACTCGCGATCACCCGGCTCTCTTTCGGTGAAGAGGTGGTCGGCCTCCTCTTCGCGAAAAGCGAAAATCTTCCGGTAGTCGTCGTCGGAGAACGGAAAGACCTCGCGGAAAGTTCGCTCAAGCGTTCGGGCGTCAGCATCGTCGTCGAACGGTCGCCGGCGGAAGAGCCACACTGCGAGATCGACGACCGGCACGCGATAGACTTGGCGAGCTTTGGTCAGGGCTTCCCGGACGAAGATGGACGCGAACTCCGGTTGGAGCGTCCAAGTATTCGTCGCATGGTCGAGAACCGCCGCCCGCCACGAGTTCAGAAACGTCCGGTCGCGGATCGTGGACGGACCGCGGTGAGGATAATCCGAAGGTTTCTTTTGCAGGACCAGCGGATCGACGTAGAGGCCCTGAGTGAATTCGCCGCTCGCGGTCTGTCGATCTCTCGAATCACCGGGAAGCCGGGCGTAACGGTCCCAGAAATCGCGGTCATCGCTTTCGGTGAAAACGACCGGAGTGCCGGGGGCGGCCCTGCGTTCGATCAAGGCCAGCAGCGGCCAAATGTGCTGTGCCCCTTGGTTGTGGGCCTCTCTCCGCCACCGACTCAGCGCGTCGATAGCCGACCGGACTCGCTCCGGCTTGATGAACTTGGGCATTGAGCACTCCGCCGCATCAGGTCGCCCCCACCGTCTCGTAGTCTGGGACTCCCGTTCGGCTCGCGTGTTTTAAGAGTTGGCGGATGTGGGTGCCGAGAGCTTTCGCAAGCAGTGGCGGGACAGCGTTGCCGATCTGACGCGTCAGCATCGAGCCGTGGAAATCGTACGAGTCGCGGAACGACATCAGCCGGGCCGCCTCACGATATGACAACGAACGGTCTTCGATCGGATGGACGAACGGTCCCGAGGCGACGTTTCGGAAGTAACAGGTGATGGTGTAGGCCGGAGCATTGCGTGCGATGCGATGGTAAAGCGTCGTGCAGTCCTTCCGTAACTCGCCTGTGGAGATTCGTCGCATCCGCTTGAACCGAGCGGGCAGAAGATCGACCGGGACACTGCGAAGCCCCTGTCCCTCCTTGACCAGTTTCACCACTTCTCGGGCCGCGTCCGACAGGCCGTTCGCGCGGTGCAAAGTGACGTACTTCGACCGACTGCCGGCTCGTGCGTACCGCTGGAAACCACTCTTCGGCGGTGACGCGTATTCCCATCGCGACTGGTTGAAGACGCCGTTCATCAACGGCAGGTCTCCGATCGCCTCGCCGACGGTGACGTATGGCTTCAAGCCGAGCAGCGTTCCGGGTGGACCGTGCGTCGGCTCTGGGAATGACAACGGAACGTCGAGCCGGGTTCCGATGAAAACGATCCGGTTCCTCAATTGAGGCACGCCGTAGTCCGCAGCGCACACGACGCGGGCCACCACCTCATATCCGGCCTCTCGGAACGATTCGGAAATCACCTGCCGAAAGTAGCCCTTCCGGTACGTCAAGAGACCCTTGACGTTCTCCATCAAGAAGAACTTCGGGCGGAGTTCGCGGACGAGCCGAGCGAAGTGTCTGAAGAGCACGTTTCTAGGATCGTCCTCGATTCGCTTGCCGATCGTGCTGAAACCTTGACAGCTCGGGCCGCCGGCGATTAGGTCAAGGTCTCGGCCGCCTAACGCATCGCTCAATTCGTCGGCGGTGACGGTCTCGATATCCCTCTGCAAAGCCAAGGCGTCGGTGTGATTCGCCGCGTATGACGAGATCGCGTGCGGGTCGAGATCAACGCCTGCCACGGATCGAAAGCCGGCTTGAGCCAAGCCGTCAGAAAGTCCGCCCGCCCCACAGAAGAGGTCGATGCACGTCAACGAGTCAGTCGGTGGTGGACCCATCGGCCGTACCCTCGCGGCGTTGTCGGCGGTGTTGGTGGTCGAGAACATAACGTGCCGCATCATCTGGTGCAAACCAGTGCCGGCAGACACAATTCCTAGCATCCCGGTACGGTTGTATCATATTAGGTACGGCTGTCAACGGGAATTTGCCGTAAGATCACGATCCGACTATGGTTGCGCGAAGGTCACGGTGGATACGTTGAGCGTGACGGAAAGAAGCCGTGTGATGTCCCTTGTGGGGCGTCGGGACACGGGGCCGGAAATGATCGTCCGTCGCCTGCTGCACTCAAGAGGGTTTCGCTACCGGCTCCATGTGAAGACCTTGCCCGGAACACCAGATATCGTTCTGCCGAGCCGGAGAACCGTTATCTTCGTTCACGGATGCTTTTGGCATCGTCATAGGAAGACATGCCCGCTTACAAGAATGCCGAAGTCTCGCGTGGAGTTCTGGACCGCTAAGTTCGTCCGGAACCGAAAGCGGGACGATGCTGTACGGCGACGGCTGCGAGTCGAGGGGTGGAAGGTAATCACGATTTGGGAATGCGAGACTCGCAATCTCAATCGACTCGCTATCCGGCTCTCCGCTCTTCTGGACATTAGTTGGGCGGTCCCATAGTCCGCTCACGCGGGTCGGGTGGCACGCCCTGACGGAGGAAGGGCGTGGCCGATTGGCGTGCGGCGATCCCTCTGAACTTGCCACGCCCATCCCGTTGGTCTGGGCGTGCCACCCGAAACGAGGCGTGCCTGCCGAAACGGCATTTCGATACAAAACAAGAATCGAAGCGAAAACAGCCCCGATTGCTCTTCCCACCCTCTCGTACCTGAGCGAGGTTGGATCTGTTCGGGTTGTGAGACGCGATGCATGCCTCTCGCGGATCATGCTGGCCCGGACGAGTCTGTGCGGCGATGGCGGCCGGCCTTGCGTCGGTCCATGGCGTCGAGAGCAGATGACCAAACCCGGGGCCTTTGTCGGCAAGAGCGCTTTTTGCTCGAGAGCGGCATCCCTCGGCGGCGGACGTCCACCTCACGCGACGAGATTGCGCCAAGCGAAGTGCGAGGCGTCGTCTCGGGCGCCCCCATGGGGGGTGTCGATCGGCAAGGGCCGGTGTCGCCGCGTCGCACAGGCGGAGGAGCGCGCTCCTCTCTTTCCTTCGGGAGGAAAGAGAACGGGAGAACGGAGGAGGGGAGGACGGAAGGAGACAGGATTCAGGAGGCAGGATTCAGAATGAAAGCAAGCTGACGGCTGAGAGCTGACCACTAACCACTAACCACTCGTCGCCACTTCCACGAGGGTCGTCACGCCCCAGCCGTTGGGGGCGATGCCCTTGCGCAGGTGGATGCGCCAGACGAGCGGTCCGCTCGGATCGGAGACGTCGGTCTCCGTCGGCACATACGTGTCGATCGACGCGCCGGGTTCGAGCGTCGCGCCGAGGTTCTGGCCGGCGAGATCCCAGTCGCTGCCGATCGGGTGATCGAAGATCGGAATCAGGTCGTCGGTCGAACGGTCGGCCGTCGTCACGAAGTTGTTCGCCTTCAGGCGAGAGCCGCCGGCGGTGTCGAAGGTGCGATAGAACAACAGGTTTTCATCGAGAGGAGCGAACGACTTTTCCCCGACGTTCTCGAGCTTCAGCCAGAGCTTGAGGACGTCTCCCGCGGCCTCTCGCTGCTCTTCGCTTTGGAAATGCACGAACTCCAGAGGCTCGCGAGTGACCTTGATCGGCGTGACCCGCAGGTCGCCGAAACGCCGCGATTCGCCGAGCGACAAGACGTGCCCCGACGGCAATTTCGCGCCGGGCGGCACGAGCACGCGGGTGAGGGTGCCGTCGTCGTTCATCGGCGGAACGACGTCGGGCAGGCTTTCGAGCTGATGCTGCCGGTTCGTCAGCAGGAAGTACGCCAGCCCGAGGCACACGGCCGTGATCGCGCTCGCGTAGATCGTCACGGCGAGGAACGTGCCCCGCGAGATGCCTCCCGCCGCCGGTTTCGAAGCGAGTTGCGTCGGGGCGGGAGCCGCCTCAACGGGACGATCCTTCGGTCGGCCTGGAGTCACCGGAGCCGCGCTCTGAACGGGAAGCTCCTTCAGCTTGCCGCCCAGCGCGGAAAGAGGGTCGGCGTGTTCGCCCGCATGAAACAGGCTGCCGGCGGGCGAGGCGTTCGGATTCGTTTTCAGCTCATCGGTCTTGATCGCCGACGAGTCGGACTTGCCCCACCGCGTGAAATCCGGGGCCTTGATCGACGACGGAACGGGGATCGAGACGTCGCCCGATCGCAAAGCCGCCGAGTCGAAGACCGACGACGTGCCGCCATCGGTCACGCGCTCGTCGAGCGTTTCCAGCGTCGCTGCCGCGTCGAGCGCCGCGGGGTCGTCGGGCACGGCGAGCCCTGCGCCGCAGTGCGGGCAGAGAACCTCGCCCGATCGAACGTTGACGCGCAGGCGTCCGCCGCAACGACCGCAGGCAACCTCGTGGGTCATGTGGGAGGGCAGGGGGTCGGGGATCAGGGGTCGGGGATCAGTCGTTTGTTGAGGTCGGCCCTGCGTGGCTCTGCGGCTCCGCTCTCAGCCCTGTTTCTCGTCCGAAGGAAAAGGAAGCCGCAGCAGCGATCGGGAGGTCGCGGGAAAGCCGTCTCCCAGGCCTCTCACCGAACGAATCATGGACCACACATCGATTGTCTGCTGCGCGCCGGGATCGGGCAAGCAGATCGAGGTGCGATAAGGGACAACGCCCAACACTCGCACGTCACAACGCTTCTCGATTTCGACGACGTTGGCTTTCACGCTCGACGGATCGACCGGCGCAGTCGTTTCACTCAATACGATCCCCGCAATCGGCACCCCGCGCTGGCGGACGGCTTCGACGGTCAACAGCGTGTGGTTGATCGTGCCGAGCGACGCGCGCGCCACGATCAGCAACGGCAAACGAAAATCGACGGCGAGATCGGCGACCGTCTCGGAGTCGGTCAGCGGGCACAGCCAGCCTCCGACGCCCTCGACAAGCAGAAACTCGCAGTGGTCTTCCCACCAGTAGCCGCCCGTGCGCAGCAGACCCGCATCGACGATGCGATTCTCGAGTCCGGCCGCGACGGGAGGCGCCAACGGCGCAATGAACCGCTGAGGGCTGATCCGCTGACGATCGAATCGCTCGCCCGTCGCGCGATGCAGCACTTCGACGTCGTCCCAGACGGGCCGCGCCGCATCGCTGACGATCGCTCCGCTGCACGCAGGTTTGTAGGCGCCCACGTTCACGCCTTCCTGCAGCAACCGCTCGGCGATCATGGCGGCGACGTAGGTCTTGCCGACGCCAGTGTCGGTGCCGGTGATGAACAGGCCGGGGATCGCGAGCATGAGCGGGAGGCGGGGGATCTGGGGAGGGGGAGATCGAGGGAGGGGGAGACACGGGCTTTCGAGACGGCGATCACACTTTCATCCCCCGCCTCTCACGATCCCCCGTCTCCGCCGATCTCGTGAATGTTCCGGCGGCTTTCAGATGCTATCGACAATGACCATCGTTCCGGGAGCGACTTGGAATCGTTCGGCCGCGCTGCCGCCGTTGACGGCGATTTCGAGACGGCCGGAGCTGCCGATGAGCAGCAGCGGATGTCCGTCTGGGACTTTCAGCGTAATAGCCACGCCATTGCGAGACGGTGTGGGTGCCAAGTTTCGCGCGGACGCGACCCGGTTCGATACGGCGGATCAGGCCGGCATCGACGTTCGTGACGAGATGGCCGAAGCGATCGATCCAGGCCACGCACGCCTCGATGCGTTCGCCGCAAACAATGGGCGTCATTCCTTCGAGTTGCACGGGCGATCGTTCGAGGCGTTCTCCCAGTTCGCGCAGCGGCAGGCCGTTCAGCAGATGGGCGGCCGCCGGGGCCATTACGTCGCGTCCATGAAACGTCGATGTGACTTTGCGGCGTCGATACGCTGCATTGGCGATCTGCACGACGTCGGCATCACCGTGCCGTTGCAGCACGAGCGTCAACAGACCGTTATCGGGCGCGATGTAGAACTGGCCTCCCGCGGAAACCGCGAGGATCGCCCGATCCGAACCCACGCCCGGATCGACGACGGCGACATGCACGGTGCCGGGCGGAAACGCCTCCGCGAGATCGGCGATGAGAAACGCGGCACGACGGATGTCCTGCGGCGGAATCTCATGCGTGACGTCGACGATCGCGGCCTGCGGCGCGAGACCGAGGATCACGCCTTTCATCTGGGCGACGTAATGGTCGGTCCGTCCGAAGTCGGTGGTCAGCGTGACGGGGGGAAGCGGTGCCGACATGCCGGGTCGTGCCGATCGCGCTCGGTGAATGGGCGAGAACGCGCTAAGGACGTCAAGGCGGTGATTGACCCGTCATTTTACGGTCCCTAGACTCGGAATCGAGGGATCGCGACATTTGATGATGACGAGACGCTCACGAAACACCGGCGATCGAGGTGCGACCATGCGAACAAAAGTGCTGCGGAGAATGCTGCTGCGTTCATCGTGCACGGCGGGGCTGATCGCGGCATTCGCCGTCTCTGCCGCGGCACAACAGGCGAAACCGGCTCCGCCGACGAAGAGCGTCGAAGAGCAGACGATTCGCACCGCCGACGGCTGGTCGCTGCCGATCACCTACTATCGCTCGTCCGGCGGCAAGAACACGCCGGTCGTGATCCTGCTGCACGGGAAAGAAGGCAACCGGCTCGTCTGGAAGGGCCTCGGTGAGAAGCTGCAAGGGGCGGGTTATGCCGCCGTCGCCGTCGATCTGCGAAAGCACGGTGACAGCCAGGCGCCGCCGAACGCGGGCCCGCGGTCGGAGCGACTGGTGGCTTCGGACTATCAGAAGATGGTGCTGCTCGATCTCGAAGCGGTGAAGAACTTCCTGATCAATGAGCACGAGGGCGAGCGTCTCAACATCCGCAAGACGGCGATCGTCGCGGCCGACGATTCGGCTCCTGTGGCCGTGACCTGGGCGGTCTTCGACTGGGACAAAAAACCTTGGTCCGACGCCCCCACGCTCGCCGCGCGAACTCCGAAAGGTCAGGACGTGCGGGCGATCGCGCTGCTCTCGCCAAGCGAAGGAGCGGGCACGTTGAATCTCGGTCGCACGGTTCCGGTCCTGAAGAGCGACGCCCTGGGCGTTTCGTTTTACATCGCCGTCGGTTCCGAAGACCGCGACGACCGGGGCGCGTCCGAAAAGGCTTACGAACGACTCACGACCGGCGGCGGTGCTATGAAAGAACGCATGTTTCTCGACGAGTTCGACCGCGTGAAGACCCGCGGCACCGACCTGCTGGGTGTGCGCAATCTCAGCGTCGAGGGACGCATCCTCAAGTTCCTCGACGAGCGATTGAAGCCCCTCGACGACAAATGGCAGACCCGCAAAAGCCGGCTGCAATGAATGCACGCCTCGCTTGCGGTTTCGCGAAATCGCAAGCGAGGCGTCAAGGCCGTCACTGATTCGGCGCCCGCAGCGCCGCTCGTGCGTTGCGGTTGACGACTTTGGCTTCCATTTGTGACTCGATGCGGCTCGCGGGTTGGTAGGCGTCGCGATTCTGGTTCGGATCTTTCATCGCCCGCACGACCGTCGCGTTCCAGCGGACGAGGCCGAACGGCGCGTCCGGCGAGGCATAGTAGGTCGCCGTGTTCTCGACGCGACCGGCCGGGCTTTCGACCGTCGCCTGTGCAGTGTGCTTCGTCGCCGTGAACTGGCCGGCGGGCACATCGACCGGCTCCTCGCCGGCGGCTTCGATCTCATTCGGCTTGTAGTTCATGAGCAGCGTGAGTGTGGGATACGTCTCGAAGGCACGCGACTCGAGCTTCTGCACCGGGCGATCGGCGACTTGCACGTAGCCCTCGACGATCGGCAGGAACGCGTTCGGGATGCCGCGATCGTTCGCGGGCTTGCCCGTCACCGCCGGTTCGGGAACCAGCACGTGGTAGATCCGCGTTCCCACGGGGCCGGGATCGATGCCCTGCTCGGTCGCCTTGCCGGTCTTCAACTCGAATTCGAGCCAGCGGCCGGGAACGGTCTCGCCTTCCCACTCGACGTCTTTCTTGCCGACCGAGCGAATCACCAACTGGCGATCCCACGACATCGTCGTTTCCTGGCCGCCAGGACGTGAGTCGGTCTGCGTGATCGTGCCTCCGTAGACGACTTCGGTGCCGTCCTCGGGCAGGTTCCAGACCAAGCCCTGGGCCGCCGCCGGTCCCGCGAATGCGAGTGCCAGCACTGCTGCGATCGTCGCCCGCCACGCCCGAATCGTCATCGCCGCCTCCCGATCAATGCGCAGCATCATGCGCGATTTTGCCCTCGACGCAGTCTGACCGACAGTCCGATCGCGGGCAAGATCGACCGTGGCAGCGGACGAGCGACGAAGCCGAATCGAAGCCGCACCATCGCAATCGTCGTCACAACCGGCTCGTCAACGCGTCTTGAACGCCTGTTTCCGGCACCCTAGACTGAATCGCCTGCCGTTAGAATCGGCGAAGTCCCGTGATCCTGCCGGTTCCGTCCGACGTTCGACCCGACGTCGCCGCCGCTTCGGCGTTCGCTGTCTCTGGAGAATTCCGTATGTCGCTTCTGTCATCCCGCGTTCGCCGGCCCGGCCTTCCGGCCGCCTTGACGCTGCTGACGGCCTTCGCCGTCTCTCGCGCCGCGTTCTTCACGCCCTCACCGATCTTCGCTCAAGAAGCCGCTGCCGTCGCGGAGAAGGCCGACGACGCGAAGCAGGAGGACTCTAAGAAAGAGGACGCCAAGAAGGACCAGAACTCAGCGATCTTCGCCGAGATCGTCCTGACCGGTGGCTATCCCGAAGGCCCGCAGATGCCGGGTTTGTTCGGGTCCATGACCGAGAACCTCTCCGACGCGCTCAAGCGGCTCGAAAAGGCGAGCAGCGACGACCGCATCGCCGGCGTGATCCTGAAGTTCGACGACACGATGGAACTGACGCTCGACTCGTCGCGCGTGAGTGCGTTCCGACAGACGATCAAGAAGGTCCGCGACGCCGGCAAGCCGGTCTACGCCTGGATGACCATGCCCGACGCGCAGAGCTACGTGCTCGCCTCGGCGTGCGACAAGGTTTACATGCCGGAGAGCGGCACGATCCTGCTGTTCGGCCTGCGGGCGGAAGTCACCTTCTATAAGAACCTCTTCGACAAGCTCGCCATCGAGCCCGAGATGCTGCGCGTCGGCGAGTTCAAGAGCGCCGCCGAGCCTTACACGCGAACGGAGATGAGTCCCGAGTTCCGCAAAGAGATGGAAGAGCTGCTCGACGACCTCTACAAGCAGATGATCGCCTCGATCGCGGAAGGTCGAAACATCGACGCCGCGAAGGTCGAAGCCGCGATCGACGAAGGCCCGCTGACGGCCGCCGACGCGAAAGAGGCCGGCCTGATCGACGGCTTCGCTTACGAAGACGAGCTCAAGGCCCGCGTCGCCGAGGATCGCAAGCTCGACGAGGCCAAGATCGCACGCAACTACAGCAAGAAGAAAACGCAGAACGACTTCTCGGGCCTGCAAGGCTTCATCGCCTTGATGGACCTGCTCGCCGGCAACGAACCGGGGCAGGCCGTCTCCGTCGGACCCAAGATCGCCGTCGTCTACGCCACCGGGGCGATCATGCCGGGTGAAAGTCAGAACGGCTTTCTCACGGGCGAGGTGCTCGGCTCCGAAACGCTCGTCAAAGCCATCGACAAGGCCCGCGACGACGACGACGTGAAGGCGATCGTGCTTCGCGTCGACAGCCCCGGCGGCAGCGCGCTCGCGAGCGACATCATCTGGCGCAGCGTCAAGCTCGCCAAAGAGAAGAAGCCCGTCGTCGTGAGCATGGGTCACGTCGCCGCGAGCGGCGGATACTACATCAGCATGGGCGCGGATTCGATCATCGCCGAGCCGGGCACGATCACCGGCTCGATCGGCGTCGTGGGCGGCAAGCTCGCGTTCGACGGCCTGCTCAACAAGATCGGCGTGACGACGAGCGTCGTCTCGCGCGGCAAGAACAGCGGAGCCCTCTCGATCCTCGAGGGCTTCTCCGATTCCGAGCGCGCCGCCATGCAGAAGATGATGAACGACATCTACGGCCAGTTCACCCGCAAGGCCGCTGAAGGACGCGGCATGGAGGTCGAGACGCTCGAGAAGCTCGCCCGCGGCCGCATCTACAGCGGCACGCGAGCCAAAGAACTGAAGCTGATCGACGACGTCGGCACCCTCGCCGACACGATCGAGATCGCCACGGCGAAGGCGCGCGAACGGGGCACGCTCGGCAAAGACGAGAAGCCCGACCTCATGACGCTGCCGAAGCCGAAAAGCCCGCTCGAAGAACTGCTCGGCCCGCTCAACAGCGATGCCGCGACCCGCGAAGCGTCGTTGCTGCTGCAAGCCGCCGCCGCGACGAATCCCGAGCTTGCCGAGAAGCTCAGCGGTCTGGGCATCGTCAACCTGCTCGCGAAGGAACGCGTCCTCACCTTCATGCCGTTCCACGTGCAGGTGAAGTGATCTCTCGCAAGCGATTGCGCAACATCGAAGCCCACCGGCTTTCGCCGGTGGGCTTTTTCATTGCTGTGGTACCGGGAAAGCGTAGGATCCTCGGTGTGGACCGCCGGTAGTAGACGCTGGTCCCGTGGGACGTCGGCGGTGCCGATCCGGCTGGAGTTCCATGGTTCCCTGCGCGCTTTGAGTGCGACGCCGGATCACGCGAAACGTGACGGCTCGTCTTGCGGAGTCAGCGGGATGCTTGCATCCGTCAGCTCCTTGAAACGATGCCACGCCGGCTTCTTCGTGCCCTCGTAGCGAACCAGGCCGAGGTGGTACTCGTTTTCATCGACGTGGAAGCCCTCGATCGCGGGGCGATCGGGATCGAGGTCGATGAGGCTGTACCAGTAGACGCGATCGACCGGTGCGATCGCCGCCCGCTCCAGCATGGCGATCTGAAGGTCGAACAGGCCTTCTTCGCTCGCGTCGAAGTTCCAGGTCGCGAGACCGGTTTCGGTGATCCAGATCGGGCGGCCGGAGATCTGGGCCACCTTCTCGACCTTCTCGTCCCAACCCTGCCAGTGTTGAAACCAATCCCAGTTCGGCCGATCGGGCCACCACATCTCCGGGAAACCGTGAATCGCGACGATAGCGATCTCTTCGAGGGCCCCATTCTCCTTGAGGGTCCGTAGCCAGGACGGGTCGACCGGAATCATGCCGCCGAGCACGGTTGTACGGTTCAAAACCTTCGCGGCACCGGCACCGTACGCGATCATTTCCGAGAACTTTCGCCAGTCGGGGTCGAACCGATCGAAGGCCCACTTCAGACGGTTGTTCGGTTCGTTCCAGAACTCGACGTCGTTGAAGCAATCGCCGAACTCATCGTGGATGCTCCAGAGGAAGTCGGAAAAGTCCTGCAAGCGTCGCGGCGGTCCCGCACAGACGCCGCCTTCGGCGAGAGACGGCGGAGTGTGCCACACCGACAGCAATACGTCGAAGTCGGCGAGTTGCCTCATCATCCAGCCATACCACTCGCGGCCCTGGGGACGATGGTAATCGGCCCACGAGATGCCCGTGCGAAGGTGCTTTACGCCGAGGTCGTGCAGCAGCGTGACCGCGTCTTCAACGCCGTCGTGATCGAGGTAGTGAAACCACTGGCAGATTCCTAGAGCAGGCCTTAAGCGTTGCTGGGTCATCCTCATGTCCGCCCCGATCAGGTGAAGTCGCCGGCTGTGTTCGTCTCGCGTGGGACGGAACAGCATCGCGCGGTCCGTGACTCCTTGTGAGTATTGCCTGTTCCATCTGCCGGACATACGGGCGCTTTCCCTGTCGAGGTCACACTCGCACGCATCGCCAGCAAGAAGGCGTTGTGATTTTAGCGGTTGCGTGACGCGCCCGTTCGTCCGGCTCGGCGAACTCGGTGCCGCCCCGCCGGGAGAAATCGGAAGCTCGGCCGCTCCTCCCCCTGTCGTTGATAAGGATATCGGTGGTTCCTGCTGCTGAAGCCCTCGGTGTAAGGTTGGAATCATCCAACAGAGCGATGGCTTCGACGCGACGTGCTTGAATGGACGTCAGTGAGGTTTGATCCGTGAGTGACGCGGAGCCGCTGGCCTGCGCGATCAACGTCTTTGACCGGAGCGACATTCGCTCCGGTCAGACGGTCGCGATCGTGGGGGTCGGTTTTCTGGGCGCCTTGCTCGTTCAACTCGCTTCGAAAGCCGGCGCGCGAGTCATCGCGGTTTCGCGGCGACCGTTTTCGCTCGACGTGGCGATTCACAACGGGGCCGTCGAGGTCGCCACCCTTTCGGACACCTGGGAAACGATCGGCCGAGTGCGTGAACTCGTCGGCGACGACGGGTGTGACCGGGTGATCGAAGCCGTCGGCAACCAACAGGCGCTCGACGTCGCCTCGGAGCTTGTCAAAGTGCGGGGACGGCTCGTGATCGCGGGCTACCATCAAGACGGAACGCGGCAGGTCAACCTTCAGTCGTGGAACTGGCGCGGCATCGACGTGATCAACGCCCACGAGCGGGATCCGGCGATCTACCGCGAAGGCATGATCAAGGCCGCCGCGGCACTGGCCGACGGCCGCATCGACCCGGTGCCCTTGTTGACGCACAGCTTTGCGCTCGGCGACATCAACGACGCGTTCGCCGCCATGCGCGATCGGCCCGACGGCTTTCTGAAAGCGATCGTGCGGATGGACGGCAGCTGACGCTTCGTCACAGCTTGATCTTCGGGTGCACTGGCTCCGCCAGTGCCGATTTCAGATGACGCTCCCGAGAAACACTGGCAAAGCCAGTGGCACCCGACCCAGACTTTCACCTGTGACAAAGCACTGACGCTCATTCGCCGCTTCTCGAATCTTGTCTTCGGAACGTCCGTCTCGCGCCGCTCTGTGACCAGATCCGTCGGAATCAGATGCCACTATGACAAGCATGCTGCAATCACCCCCGACTCAGAAGACGGTGCGACTTGGCTTCGCGGGCGTGGGTTGGATCGGCCTGAACCGGATGAAGGCGGCGCTGGAACTCGACGCTGTCGAGGCCGCCGCGCTCTTCGATCCGAGCGCTCAATCACTGGCCGCCGCCAGAGAGCGCGCCCCCCACGCGGTCGTCGCGGCGACCTTCGAGGAACTGCTGGAACAGGAACTCGACGGCGTCGTCATCGCGACGCCCAGCGCTCTTCACGCAAGTCAGTCGATCGCGGCGCTCGAACGTGGCTTCGCGGTGTTTTGTCAGAAGCCTCTCGCGAGAACCCGGCAGGAAACCGAGGCCGTCATCACAGCGGCGCGCACGGCCGATCGCCTGCTGATGACCGACCTGTCGTATCGCTATATCCGCGGCGTCGATCGCATGCGTGCGTTGATCCAGAGTGGAGAGCTTGGCACCGTCTACGCCGCCGACCTTACCTTCCACAACGCCTACGGTCCCGACAAGCCCTGGTTCTTCGATCTCGCGCAGTCGGGAGGCGGCTGTCTGATCGACCTTGGGACGCATCTCGTCGATTTGTCGGCGTTTCTGCTCGACGCCGGACCGGTGGACCGCGTCGAAAGCCGGCTCTTCCGACAGGGTCGTCGGCTGAGCTTGCCGATCAGTGAAGTCGAAGATTTCGCGACGGCGACTTGGGACCATCAAGACGGCCCGACGGTGCGCCTCGCGTGCTCATGGAACCTCTCCGCCGGCCGCGACGCGGTGATCGAGGCGGCGTTCCATGGGACGCAAGGAGCCGTCGCTCTGCGGAACGAGAACGGTTCCTTCTTCGACTTCTCGGTCGAAAAATACGCCGGAACGAATCGCGAACTGCTCGCCGAACCCGACCGCGGCTGGAACTGGGGCGGAGGAGCGATCCGCGACTTCTCCGCACGACTTTCACACGGCAACAGTTACGACAGTGACGGCGAAACGCTGATCGACGTCGCTTCGATCCTCGATCGGAGCTACGGCCGATGAAGCTCCTCATGACGGCGGACAGCGTCGGCGGCGTCTGGACCTATGCGGCCGAACTCGCGCGGGGTCTCGCGGATCGCGGCATCGAGATTCTGCTTGTCTCGTCCGGCGGACCGCTGACCGACGCGCAGCGCTCCGAAATCGAGGTGCTGCCCCACGTGCGGCTCGTCGAAACGCGCTCCAAGCTCGAATGGATGGACGACGCCTGGAACGATGTCGAGGCATTGGGGCGGCGGCTGCTTGAGTTGGCCGCTGAGTTTCGCCCCGACGTCGTGCATCTGAACGAGTATTCGCACGCCGCTCTCGACTGGCGCGTGCCAAAGCTCGTCGTCGGCCACTCGTGCGTTTTCTCTTGGTTCGAGAGCGTTCGTGGGCAGGCACCGGGTCCGGAGTGGGAACGCTATCGCCGATCGGTGACATCCGGACTGCGGGCCGCCGACGTCGTCGTGGCTCCGACGCAGTTCATGCTCGACGCGCTGCGACGACATTACGGTCCGCTGCATCGCGCCACGGTCATTTCCAACGGATTGACTCGATCCGGCGGTCAACACGCGCAACCGCCGAAAGAGCCGTTCGTCTTCGCCGCTGGTCGTTGGTGGGACGAAGCGAAGAACATCGCGTCGCTCGGCCGCGTCGCAGCAAGCGTGCCTTGGCCGATCAAGGTCGCCGGTTTGCCGTCGCCGGAAGGACACCGAACCGATCTTCCGGCGGGAGTGGTGAGCCTGGGAAGGTTAAGCTCCGATGAGATGAGTGAGCAATACGCGCGGGCAGCGATCTACTGCCTGCCGGCGCGCTATGAGCCGTTCGGTCTCACGCCGCTCGAGGCCGCCTCGGCGGGATGCGCCCTCGTGCTCGGCGACACGCCGAGCCTGCGGGAGGTCTGGGACGACGCTGCGACGTTCGTCTCGCCCACCGACGATTCCGCCATCGCGAGCAGGCTGACCGAGCTCATCGCCGACGAAGCGGCACGCACCGAACTCGCTCGTCGCGGTCGGGCGCGGGCGGCCTTATTCTCTCGGTCGCGCATGGCCGAGGCTTACTCGAAACTCTATCGCGAACTCGTGAAGGAGCGCGTCGCGAGCATCGCCGAGTCATTCGCCGGAGGGGTTCGCTGATGCGGTTCGTGCTGTTCTATCACTCGCTGATCTCCGATTGGAATCACGGCAACGCCCACTTCTTGCGGGGCATCGTGCGTGAGCTGAGCAAACGGGGGCACGACGTTCGCGTCTACGAGCCGGAAGACGGCTGGAGTCTCGCGAGCCTCAAAGCCGATCATGGCGAGCGAACTTTGGGCGAGTTCGCGGCCGCGTTTCCGGATCTCACGCCCCGCTTCCATCGACCTGACGACGACTTGGACGAGCTCGTCCGTAACGCCGATGCCGTGATCGTTCACGAGTGGAACGATCCGACGCTGATCGCGAGGCTCGGGGAACTGAAATCGCGGGAGGCCCCGTTCCGCCTGTTCTTTCACGACACGCACCACCGAGCCGCCGGCGCTCCCGAAGAGATCAAACGTTTCGATCTCTCCGGCTACGACGGCGTGCTCGCGTATGGCCGTGTGATCCGGGATCTGTACGTCAAGAACGGTTGGACGAAACTCGCCTGGACCTGGCACGAGGCGGCCGACACGTCGCATTTCTTCCCACGTCGAGCGGACGCGAAAGACGGCGATCTCGTGTGGGTCGGCAACTGGGGCGATGACGAGCGCACCGCCGAGATGCATGAGTTTTTGATCGAACCGGTCGCTCGTCTCGGATTGAGGGCGAAAGTCCACGGCGTCCGCTATCCCGACGAAGGACGTCAGGCGCTCAAAGACGCGGGCATCGAGTACGGCGGCTGGCTCGCGAATCATCGCGTTCCGGAAACGTTCGCAAAATATCGCGTGACGGTTCACGTGCCGCGTCGGCCGTATGTCAAGGTGCTGCCCGGCATCCCCACGATTCGAGTGTTCGAAGCGCTGGCATGCGGCGTCCCGCTCATTTCCGCCCCGTGGAACGACGCCGAGAGTCTCTTCACGCCGGGCCGCGATTATCTCGTCGCCCGAAATGGCGCCGAGATGCAAAACCAGCTTCGCCGGGTGCTCGATGACCCGGTGCTGGCGTCATCGCTCGCGGAACACGGCCTCGCCACGATTCGCAAGCGTCACACCTGCGCCCACCGCGTCGATGAGCTCTTGGCGATTCTGGAGGAACTCGATCAACCGACCCGTTCACGAAGGGCCGCGGGATGACTGCCGGACTCGACATCGCCTTCTTCGGATCGAGCCTCGTTTCGGCCTATTGGAACGGGGCGGCGACCTACTATCGCGGTATCATCAAGAACCTCGCGGCACGCGGCCACCGCGTCACGTTCTACGAGCCGGACGCCTTCGAGCGTCAGCAGCATCGGGACATGGACGACCCGGTCTGGGCGAAGGTCGTCGTCTATCCGGCGACCGAAGAGGGCGTGTCGCGATGTCTCGATGCCGCGGCCGACGCCGACGTGCTGGTGAAGGCCAGCGGCGTCGGCGTGTTCGACGCCCTGCTCGAAGAGGCGATCCTGTCGGTCGGACGAGCGGACGCGATGCGGATCTTCTGGGACGTCGACGCCGCGGCCACGCTCGACCGCGTGAACGATGATCCAGACGATCCCTTTCGATCGCTGATTCCTCGTTACGACCTGATCTTCACCTACGGCGGCGGTCCGCCCGTCGTCTCGGCGTATGAAAGGCTGGGCGCGAACGCATGCGTGCCGGTCTACAACGCTCTCGATCCCGACACGCATCATCCCGTTTCGCCCGATCCAAGATTCACTTCGACTCTCGCCTTTCTCGGAAATCGACTGCCTGATCGCGAGGCGCGAGTCCACGAGTTCTTCTTCAAGCCGGCGGCGACGCTGCCGAACCACGAGTTCCTGCTGGGCGGCAACGGCTGGGACGTCAACGCGGCCGAGCTGCCGAACGTCCGCAAGCTCGGCCACATTTACACGCACGAGCACAACGCGTTGAACCGCACGCCGCTCGCCGTGCTCAACGTGTGCCGCGACAGCATGGCCCGTTACGGTTACTCGCCGGCGACACGCGTGTTCGAAGCGGCGGGAGCCTCGGCCTGCCTTGTGACGGACTATTGGGAGGGAATCGAACTGTTCCTGGAGCCCGGCCGCGAAGTGCTCGTCGCGAAGTCCGGCGAAGAGGTCGCCGATCACCTGCGGCGTCTCGACGAAACGACGGCTCGCCGCACCGGCCAGGCGGCGTTGCAGCGAGTGCTCGCCGAGCACACCTACGCGCAACGCGCGGAGCTTGTGGAATCGATCCTGACCCGTGGAATCGTTCCAGCGTGCTGATGAAACGAGCGCGGTTCCTTTCGACTTATGTAGATACCAATACCTTGGGAGAGGGGAGTTCCGTGAGAGCCTCTGAGACCGATCGATGACCTCCCGTAACCGAGATGACCTGACGCAGCCCGTCGAACCTCTGAAGATCGTGATCTTCGGACTGTCGATCACGTCGAGCTGGGGGAACGGGCACGCCACGACGTTCCGAGCGCTCGTGAAGGCACTCGCGGCGCGGGGACACGAAGTCCTGTTCCTCGAGCGCGACGTCCCCTGGTACGCGTCGAATCGTGACCTGCCGCGACCGCCTTACTGCGAAACGGTTCTCCATCGGAACCTCCACGAGGTCAAAGCGACGCAAGCGACTCTCGTCGCGAACGCCGATGTCGTGATCGTCGGCTCTTATGTGCCGGAGGGAGTGCCTCTGGGTTGGTGGGTCACCGAGACGGCGGGCGGCGTGACGGCCTTCTACGACATCGACACGCCAGTCACGCTGTCGAAGCTGCGGCGGGGCGACTTTGAATATCTGTCGCCCGAATTGATCCCACGGTTCGACGTCTACTTCTCCTTCACGGGCGGACCGACGCTCGATGAGCTCGAGCGGACTTGGATGGCCCAGCGGGCAAGGCCGCTGTATTGCTCCGTCGATCCTGACTTGTATTTCCAGGAGGAAACCGAGAAGGAATTCGACCTCGGCTATCTCGGAACGTACAGCATCGACCGTCGAGCGACTATTGATCGAACCGGCGCGTCGGCGACCGAGCTCACAGTTCTGCGTGGCTGGTCCACAATATCCGGCGGAGATTTCTTGGCCGGCGAACGTGGAGCGCATCGAGCATCTGCCTCCCGCCGAGCATCGCCGCTTCTACAATCGCCAGCGCTTCACGTTGAACGTCACCCGAGCCGACATGATTCGCGCAGGTTATGCACCGAGCGTCCGTCTGTTCGAGGCGGCCGCGTGCGGCGTTCCGGTGATCAGCGACGCCTGGCCGGGACTCGAGACGTTCTTCGAGCCCGATCGCGAGATTCTGTTCGCGACGTCAGCGGACGACGTCCTCAGGTCTCTCAATCTGCCCGAAGAGCGCCGACGCGGGATCGGCTCGGCCGCACGCGAGCGGGTGCTCGCGAACCACACCGCCGACCATCGCGCCGCGGAACTTGAAGACGCGATCCTGCCTCTGCTGCGCCGGGTGACGGCATAAGCGGCGGTCACGGAGCATTACGATCAGGAACGATCATGGCTGCGAGATCGACCGGCCGGCTGCAATCCACGTCGCACGAGCTGGGGCCGTGGTTTCACAACCTCCATCTGCCCGACGGAATCGAAACCGCCCCCGATCACCCGCTCGGCGACTTTCCGTCGTACAAGTGGCAGGCGATCGCGCCTCACATTCCCGAAGACCTCACCGGCTGGCGTGCGCTCGACGTCGGCTGCAACGCCGGCTTCTTCACGTTCGAGCTCGCGAAGCGCGGGGCGGAAGTCACCGCCCTCGACATCGATCCGCACTATCTGCGGCAGGCGGAATGGGCGGCGGAGCGTTTCGGCCTGTCCGACTCGATCACGTTCCGGCAGGGCACGGTCTACGACCTCGCTCGTCTCGATGAAGACTACGATCTCGTCTGGTTCATGGGTGTCTTCTATCACCTGCGCTATCCGCAGCTCGCCTTGGACCTCATCGTCGAGCGAACCCGGCGGCTGCTCGTCTTCCAGACGCTCACAAGCCCTGGGGACGGCGAGGCCGACGTGCCCGCGAACCTGCGCATCGACGAACGGCAGCGAATGCTCGATCCCGCATGGCCGAAGATGGCATTCATCGAGCATCAGTTCGAGGATGACCCGACGAACTGGTGGGCCGCGAACGACGCTTGCGTGCGGGCGCTGCTGCGGTCGAGCGGCATGCGCGTCATCTCTGTGTTGACGGACCTGGAAACCTATCTCTGCGAGCCGACCGACGACCTCGACGCCTGGACTCGCGAAGCGATTCGGCGTGAGTGCCGCGTGGCCTCTGGACGTGATTTCGACGTTGTGTCGTGACGACGCCAAAGTCCGAATCGTGCATTGCCGCTCGGGGATTTCCCCAGTAGGATTCTCGCGTCATTCGCCGGCCAAGACGGTTGCGAGATCGCGTCAGGCGCGCCGCTTTGGCCGCCGAGCCAGCCAATTTACGGCCGTTGAAGCGGCCGTTGCTGCGGAAAGGATTCCCGTTGGCCGTCGAAGTCTCTGTCGCGACCGCCGTCGAAGCGGCGTCGGATCGCCGGCAACGCCGATCTCGTCGCCTGCTCGCGTTCGTCCGGCCGCACCGCCGCTCCATCGCCGGCATCCTCGGACTGACGTTCGCAGTCGCCGCGGCGAACGCGTGCGAGCCGCTCGTGATGAAGCTCCTGTTCGACCGTCTGGGCGAGGGGGCCGTCGGAACAGTGCTCGCGGCGGTGGGCGGGCTCGCAACGATCGCGATCGCGCGAGAGATCAGCAATTCCATCGCGAATTGGCTGACGTGGCGCACCCGGCTCGGCATGCACAACGCGCTGCTCGACGCCGTCATCGAACGGCTGCATCGGCTGCCGCGCATCGGCGACGACGGCGAGGGGGTCGGCGGCGTAATGACTCGCCTCGACCGCGGCATCCAAGGCATCGTCGGCGCTCTGGGCGAGGTGAGTTTCGGCATTCTGCCGTCGCTGACGTATCTCCTGTTCTCGATCGTCGCGATGTTTCGACTCGACGCACGGCTGGCGTGCATCGTGCTGCTGTTCGCCCCGCTCCCGGCGCTGATCGCGATGTTCGCGTCGCCGGCTCAGGTCTCGCGCGAGCGCATCCTGCTCGACCGGTGGGCGAAACTCTACTCGCGGTTCAACGAGGTCTTGTCGGGCATCGTGACGGTCCGCAGTTTCGCGATGGAAGACGCCGAGAAGCAGCGGTTCCTTCGCGGCGTGGGCGAAGCGAACGCGATCGTCGTCCGCGGCGTCGCGTTCGACAGCCGCGTCGGTGCGGCGCAGAACCTCGCCGCCGCCGCCGGACGCATCGCCGCCATCGGTTTCGGAGCATGGCTGGTGATGCAGGGTGAGGCGACGTTGGGCACCGTCGTCGCCTTCCTGGCCTACATCAACGGCCTCTTCGCACCCGTGCAGGGACTGTCGGGCACCTACAAAACGCTGCGGAACGCCTCCGTTTCGGTCGACACCGTCTTCGGCATTCTCGATTCGCAACAGCGGCTGGGCGACGCCGCCGACGCCGTCGATGCCGGTCCGCTCGTCGGCGAGGTCGAGTTTCGCGACGTCTCGTTCTCGTATGACGTGAGCGACCGTCCGCAGTTGTCGCAGATCAACCTGCACGCGGTCCCGGGTGAAATGATCGCCGTGGTCGGACCGAGCGGCGCGGGCAAGACGACGCTCATGTCGCTGTTGCAAAGGTTCTCCGACCCGACCGCAGGAAGCGTGCTCATCGACGGGAAGGATCTGCGAACGTTGAAGCAGGATTCGGTCCGACGACAAATCGGCGTCGTGCTTCAAGACGCGATGCTGTTCAACGTGTCCGTCCGCGAAAACATCGCCTATGGTCGTCCCGATGCCTCGCTCGAAGAGATCATCGCCGCGGCGCAGGCGGCCAACGCTCACGAGTTCGTGTCTGCCCTGCCGGACGGCTACGAAACCTCGGTCGGCGAGCGCGGAAACCGCCTTTCGGCGGGTGAGCGACAACGAATCGCCATCGCCCGAGCGTTGCTCAAGAACCCGCCGATCCTGATCCTGGATGAAGCCACGAGCGCTCTCGACGTGGAACTCGAAGCGCTCGTGCAGGAAGCGCTGGAAAGGCTCGTTCGAGGGCGGACGACGTTCGTGATCGCGCATCGCCTCTCAACCGTCGTGAACGCCGACCGCATCGTCGTGCTGCGCGAGGGCAGGATTGCGGAAGAAGGAACGCACGACGAGCTGCTCGATCGGCGGGAACACTATTCGGCGTTCGTTGACCGGCAGGTGCGGAGCTTCATACGACCCGCCGCGGCCTAAGCGCATTCGTCAATCAGCGACCCGCGTGTTGCTGACTTCGACCAGAGCCTGTGCCAGAATGGGCTCGCGTGGGATGCGTTTTCGCGCCGCCGAAACGGCGTTCTGTCTGCACTTACTCGGCCTCTGCTCGCTTTGACTCCCAATGGAGACTCTCCGCCGCCTGCCGTCGCTCGCTGTGATCGCCGGGGTGAGGCTCTATCAGATCGTGCTGGGCCCGCTGCTCGGCGGCCGCTGCCGCTTCCATCCAACGTGCAGCAACTACGCGATCGAAGCCGTGCGGAAGTACGGGGCCGTCTCCGGCATGCTCCGCGGCGTGTGGCGGATCCTCCGCTGCCACCCCTGGAGCACCGGCGGCCACGATCCGTCGTAACACCGCCACTGCGCGAACCCTCGCGGTCATGGGGGCGTCTACACGAAGCAAAGTGAACCGATCGGAGCGAGTTTCGGTCGAAGTCGGCGGCTCCGCGAGAAATCTCCCCCCGCCAACGGCTCGACTTCTTGCGATTGAATCGATATTCTGCCATGATCGCTGAGCGTTGGCCGCCGGGCCAGCGAAACGAACTTTGCGCACCCCTAGCTCAATCGGATAGAGCGTCGGTCTACGGAACCGAAGGTTAGAGGTTCGAATCCTCTGGGGTGCAGTTCTGTCATCCGCCGCCACAGAGCGAAGGCTGGCGACAAGTTCTGACACAGGCTCGACTTCGGCGGACCGTTCTCGGTCCGCCGTTTCTTTTTCCTCCGAGCCGTCGCGTGCCATGGGTTGACCGTTTTTGCCAGTTTGCGACCCCGGCGCACTCCCATAACGCTCCCTAGGCCCGGCGAGGCGGTTCACCGCGGCCGCCTTCTCGGCCATGTCGGTGTGCGTGTAGATGTTCATCGTCAGCCGGATGTCTGAGTGCCGGGCGAGGCTCTGAGCCGTCTTCGGCGAGACGCCAGCCTTTCCGAGGTTGGTGATGAACGTGTGCCGGTTCGCGTGAAAGTCGGCGAAGCGGCCATCGTCGCCGCGGTACGCGAGGAAGTCCGACCGTTCCCGCCCTTCCCGTTCCGCTTCGTCCATGGCCTCGTCGAGCCACCGCTTCCGTGCGGCCGCGAGGTCGATCCGCATCATCTTCGCTGTCTTCCGCTCGACGCCACCGGGCACTTTGCCGGATATCGGGAACAGCAACGCGTCGCCGGCCGCCGGCTTCGTCGCGAGCCACTCGCGCAGTCGTGCCGCGACGTCCTGGTGGAGCGCCTGCGTGTCGGTGCGCCTGCGTTTGCTGTAAACGGCCTGCACGGTCACTGTCGGTTGATCCGCCTCCAGGTCGAATGAGCGGCGGGTGAGACTTCCGATCTCGCCCTTGCGGTAGCCGGTCCAGGCGGAGAGGACGTACATCATCGCCCGATCCGAGCCGGTGACACTCTCGACGCTCTGGCCGGCATCGGCTGCCGCAATCAGGCGCGCCAGCTCCTCCGGGTGAAGCGCCCGGCGGTCGTGCCGACGGTCGGTTTGGACGTTCAGCATTGGCACGTCTGCAAGCGGATCCTCATCCACCCGCCGGGACTTCTTCAGCCAGCGGGTGAACTGCTTAGCGGCTCGCAGGTAGTGGTTGCTCGTCTGCTTGCCCATCCCTTCGGACCGGAGCAACCCGAGGAACGTTTCCGTCCCGTGCGAGCTGATTTCGGCGGCCGTGCTGAATCCGGCCCCCCCCCCGCGATCCGCTTCACCTTGGTGACGACCTCATAGACC
>JACCRE010000174.1 GCA_013813775.1 Planctomycetaceae bacterium | reverse complement strand
AGACCACCGCACAACATCCCGCTCCGTCACCTGTGCATCCATCCCGACCTCCTGGGGATGCGCTCAAGAATAACCAGACGGTTTGCAGAAATACAACTGTAATATTAGGCTCTGCGGAGACAGCGCGAGATACGAACTGCTGATGAAACAACGTCGAGCGACAGGTCACGGCGATGACCGTTGCGGTCGAGCAGGCCGACGGCTAGCGCTCTTGAAGCATGCCCTCCTTTCCTCGTCGCAAGAGACCGTTCGGTTCCTTGGCCGAGATCTCGAGAACGGCGGCATGCACGGCGCGGATGTAGTCGCCGACGTACTTGGTCTGCGGCCGATCCTGGGAGACGGCAGCCGCCACAATGTTTGCTGTCGTGTCGAGGACGGGATTGCCCGTGTCCTGGAATCCCGCGTGACCGTTGGCGTTGTCAGCCATCTCTGATGCTCCTTGGTGTTATGCTGTTCCGTCGGATGAACGGGCTTTCAATCCGTAGGTCGTGGGGTCGAGTCCCACCACTTTCACTGTCGAGGTCGCAGCCATGGACGGCGCGTTCCAGCCGTTCGACGACGATCTCCGCACTGCCCTGCGCTGGCTGGGCCACGCGGCGGACGCCGGCGACGCCGCGTCCGCGAGACGCGCACTCATCCGCGCGTTCAAGCTGACGCTGGTCCTGCACGTGCTGGGAGAACGCGCTCTCACGCCGTTGCTCCTGGAGACGGTGTTCGCGGATCGGGGCCGTGGCGACGGACAAGTTCCGCCTTCGCATCCGCCAGCCGCGTCCGCATGAGGGGATCGTCCTCGTGCGGCGAGGCGGCCTCGGTGACGTCGAGGGCGGCAATCACGTGCAGCAGCTTGAGGTCGTCGAACGCCGCGAGCCGTCCCAGCCAAGCGGACCGCTGCGCGGCCGTCTCCGGCTCGTCCTCGACCTGGACCGGCTCCGCTTCACTCGCCGCGTAGGCCCGGACTCCCGCTCTCTCGACGAGATCCTCCGCGTCGCGTCGCAGCGCATCGAGCTTCCGCCACACGTCCACGCCGCCCCTCCCCGGCGGAGGGCAACGGATATGATGTCCGTTGACCTCCACCCGAAAACACCAGCGTTTTCACGCCCTTCGCACGGCAGCGGAAAATCACTCCGGTGCCGTGTTTCAATGAAGGCGGTGGGGCTCGAACCCACGACCTACGGATTAAAAGTCCGTTGCTCTACCGACTGAGCTACGCCTTCGTAAACGCACGCCAGTCTGCCTGATTCCAAGCCACCGGCCGCTCCCGAGCACCAACAACAGTCACCTCGGGCGAACCGGGCATTGTGGCCCTTGGCATCGGATGTCGCAAGAGACCGAGTCGCCCAGGGGACGTCTGGTTCGCCTTTCACGGCGATTCTCGCGGGCTTGTCGGCTTGTGAGGGCGGAAAGGGCGCTCGTTCGAGAGAACAACCTCAAATCGGCCGGCCTTGACGGGCTCGCCGGGCGTCGTGTGAACTGCATGCACTCACCACCGACTGATTACGTCCGCAAGGCCCACTCGTGCCGCTGAGCAACGTCGTATCGATCGCGTTCGGAATCGCGCTGATCATTCTGGGCGCCGCGTTCCTGCGTCGGCACCGCCGCATCTGGCAGGAGCGAGAAAGCGATCCGGCGATCACCGACGAGGAGCGTTCGTTCTATGCCCGCCAGCACCGTCGCCGGATGCTGACCTCGGGGCTGATCGCCGCGCTGGGCGTCCTGATTCCAGCCGGAGATCTGCTCTTCACCCGTAAGCCGCCTCCGCCCGCGATTGCACTCACGCTGTTCTGGATCGGCGTGCTGCTCGTGGTGTTGTGGGTGCTGTTGCTGGGCGTGATCGACCTCGTCGCGACGGGCCTGCACGCCAACGACGCCATGGGCCGCGTCAACGCCGAGAAGGCGGCCCTTGAACACCAGCTCGAAGAAATCCGCCGCTCGCTGCGCGAGAACGGCAGCTGAGGCCGGCGATGTTCGACAACGCCCGATTTGTGCAATCGATGACTGTCGCGAGCGTGAAGCCCACGGCTCGCCGTTCCCTGTTCGCCGTTTCCTGTCACGCGATCAGCTCTTCCACAACCTTCCCGTACACGTCGGTCAGGCGGTAGTCGCGGCCTTGGAAGCGGTGCGTCAGGCGTTCGTGATCGAATCCCAGGAGGTGCAGGATCGTCGCCTGGAAGTCGTGGACGTGCACCGGGTTCTCGGCGACGCCGAAGCCGAGTTCGTCGGTCGCTCCGTACTGCATGCCGCCCTTCGAGCCGCCGCCGGCCATCATCATCGTGAAGCAATCGGGATAATGGTCGCGGCCGAGGATGGGGCTCTCCGCCGTGCGACCTTCGCGGAAGGGCGTGCGGCCGAACTCGCCGCCCCACACGATCAGCGTCTCGTCGAGCAGGCCGCGCTGCTTCAGATCCTTGATGAGCGCAGCGACGGGCTTGTCCATCGTGGCGCACTTGTTGGTCAGTCCGTCGGTGAGGCCTGATCCGGCGTCGGTGCCGTGGAAGTCCCAGCCCCAATCGAAGAGCTGCACGAACCGCACGCCCTGCTCGACGAGCCGTCGGGCCAGCAGACAGTTGTTGGCGAGGCTCGCCATGCCGGGCTGAGCGCCGTAGGCCTCGAGCACGTGCTTCGGCTCGTGTGAGATGTCCATGACCTCGGGCACGCTGGTCTGCATGCGGAACGCGAGTTCATACTGGGCGATGCGGGTGAGCGTTTCGGGATCGCCGAGGCGTTCGACCTGCATGCGGTTCAGTTCGCCGAGAGCGTCGAGGCTCCGCCGGCGCATCTCGCGATCCATCCCAGCGGGGTCGGAGACGTACAGAATCGGATCGCCTTGCGAGCGGCATTGCACGCCTTGATAGACGCTCGGCAGAAAGCCGCTGCCGTAGCTGTTCGTGCCGCCGTTAGGCTGCACCCCGCTTGAGATCAGCACGACGAAGCCCGGCAGGTCTTCGTTTTCGCTGCCGAGGCCATACGTGGCCCACGAGCCGAGACTTGGCCGGCCCGAGCGAGGCGAGCCGGTGTAGATTAAAAGCTCGGCGGGGGCGTGATTGAACTGGTCGGTGTAGAGGCTTTTGACGACGCAGAGTTCGTCGGCGACCTCGTGCAGATGCGGGATCGCGTCCGACATCCACACGCCGCTCTCGCCGTGCTGGTCGAACTTGCGGGGCGTACCGAGCAGCTTCGGCACACCGCTCGTGAAGGCGAAGCGCTTGCCCTTGAGGAACTGGTCGGGACAGTCCTCCCCGGTGTGCTTGACGAGCTCCGGCTTGTAATCGAACAGGTCGAGGATCGGCGGCGAGCCGGTGAGATGGATGTAAATGACCCGCGTCGCCCGCGCGGTGAAATGCGGATCTTTCGCCGCCAGCGAATTGACGACCCCGCTCGACGAAGCCGCCGCCGCGGTTCCCGTCAACGACGCGAGCGCCGCAGCGCCGAGACCGAGCGAACCGGTCTTGAGAAAATGGCGACGGGTCTGGGTTTGCAGAACTTCGTATCGCGGATGCATGGCTGCTCTTTGTCGTGGTCGTAGTTTGCACGCGTCAATATGCCCGAGGTCAATGATCAGTAGGTCGGCGGCGGAACAGGGGAACCACAACGAACAGTACCGCCGCTCCAAAGATCAAGGGAAGCATCGGCAGAGTGAGGAAGAAATATTGCGACGTGAAGTGACTGAGACTGATCAACATATCTTGCGCGAGTGAAAGTCGTACTCCAGAGCTATCCCACTTCCTCTCGAATTGCGGCACTATAAAGATCAGCATAAAAACACCGACGTGTGCCACCGCGACGACCAGAGTCGCAATGATCGCACGGATACCGAGCTTCGTCGCGCGTGTCATGGCTTCGCCAATACTTCATCGAGATTCAACAACACGTTCGCGACGACGGTCCACGCGGCGTAGTCGACGGCGTCGGCGCCTTCGGGAAGCGGGCCGAGGGGATCGGTGGCGAGTTTCGTCGCTTCGTCGGGATGAGCCGCGTAGTCGGACTTCGCGTCCGCATACAGATGCGTGATCGCTTCGATCTCGTCGCTCGTCGCCGGTCGCGTCAGGCAGCGGCGGAAGGCGGTTGAGGCCTTTTCGGCAACCGTGCCTTCGCCGGCGGCGATGCGTCGCGCGAGGCCCTGTGCGGCTTCGACGTAAACCGGGTCGTTGAGCGTGACGAGCGCTTGCAGCGGCGTATTCGTTCGCGGGCGGCGGAGCGTGCACACCTCTCGGTTGGGCGCGTCGAACGCCGCCATCGAGGGATAGGGATTGCTGCGTCGCCAGGTCGTGTAGAGACCGCGGCGGTAACGATCTTCACCCGCGCTGGTTTTCCAATCCGTCGAACTCCCGAACGCCGCGCTGAGACCGAGAGAAGGCTGCGGAGGCCGCACCGGTTCGCCGTACATCGTGCGACGGAGCAAGCCCGCGAGCGCGAGCGCCTGATCGCGCACCGATTCCGCCGCCAGTCGGAATCTGGGGCCGCGAGCGAGCAGGCGGTTCTCGGGGTCGCGCTCGTAAAGCTCCGATGTCGCCGTCGCGGCCTGTCGATAGGTCGCACTGGTCACGATCAGCCGCAACAGGGCCTTCGTGTCCCATCCCGACTCGCGGTACTCCACGGCGAGCCAGTCGAGCAGGTCCGGGTGGCTCGGCGGCTCACCCTGCGACCCGAATTCCTCGCTCGTCCGCACGAGACCGACGCCGAACAGGTCTTCCCAGGCCCGATTCACCGCGACGCGCGCCGTCAGCGGATTCGCTTCGCTCACGAGCCACGTTGCAAGCGTCAATCGGTTCGGCGGTGCGTCGCTCGGCAACGGCGGAAAGGCTTCGGGAACGCCTGCGCTCACTTCATCGCCCTCATCGAGATAGTTGCCACGATGTTGCAGGTGGGTGACGCGACGTTTGTCGCCGGGCAGTTCTCGCATCACCGGCACCGTCGTCATCGGTTTGAGGGCTGCGAGGCTCTTCATGACTTCCGCCAGACGATTGCGCGCTGGCTGCAACTCGGGCGCGATCGCGGCGATGTAGTGACGCTGTAATGCGGCGTTCTGCTCCGCGGTACGTGACTCTCGAGGCGATTCAAGAATTGCCAGCATTTCAGCGGGCAGCGAAGCTCGATTCGCCGCACCTGGGTCGGACGTGACATCAATGCGAAACCGCCCGAGCGTGTGCTGCGCGAACTTCGAAGTCTGTTCGATCGACAGAGTGAGAGTGGCACCGATCCCGGCGTCAATGGAAGCCGCCGGTAGCAATGTCAGCGAGTGCGACCGGCCCTGCTGGGGAGCGATCGCCCAGCCCGAACCCGACGGGTCCGGATTGTTGAGCACAGCCGACGCCGGGAAGCCCTCCTGAGAAAAGCCCGCGAAGGCCGCCGCGAAGGCGATGGGTCTCGGTCCGCCGACGGTGATATCGGAGGAGGCCTTCGGTGCGTCAGCCAGTACCTGTTCGAACACGGGCCGTCGCTCTTCATCGAAAACAGTGATCTTCGCGCCGGCAAGGCGATCTTCGAGACCGTTGTCGGTGCGGTTCCAGATCGCAATCCGCTCGATCGGCTGGAGGGACTTGAGATCCAGCTCCCACCACGGATCGTTCGAGACGTTCGTATGAGTCGTCGAGTTGGCGCCGAAGTAATCGCCGTTCGTGTTGCCATCGATCGCGCGTTTCGCCCGCCCCATGTAAGCGATGCTGCTCTGCGACGCTTGCCCCGACGGTGCGACGTTCTCGTCGCCGCTGAAGACCTCGACCTCAGCGAGTGCAAGAATTCTGTCGTTACCGGGCAGATCGACACGGACGAAGCGGCCCTGTGCGACGACCTCGGCGGGGGGCGTCATGGTGGCGGTCACGCGCGAGACGACGAAGTTGCCGTTGCCATGGCCAGGTCCGCCGCCTGGCAACGAGGGGTCAGCCACCGCTTCGAGGCGCAGTGCCGTCACTGACTCGCTAGTAAGCGGCAACGTCACCGAATAAACGTCGGTGTCGGCGGTTGAAGACACTCGAATGCTCGTATCGTCGAGTGTTTCGATAGCGATACCGCTCTTTGCGGCGAACGCCGAGGGACGCACCGGCCGCCAGTCCGGCTCCACCGTCACGCTGGCTTCCCAGTTCGCGAAGCTGTTGAGAACCTCTGGCGTCGGCGTGCGAAGTTGTTCTTCCAAGGCGCGCTGTTCATTCTCCCATTCCGACCGCTGGCGCTTCTGGTCGTCGCTGTAGAGTTCGAGCAGCGGGCTTTCATCGCGGACGTCGGCGTCGGCGGTATTGTTGAAGAAGGCGAAGAATCCGAAGTACTCCTTCTGAGTGATCGGGTCGTATTTGTGAGTATGGCATTGAGCGCAGGCCATCGTCGTGCCCATCCAGACGGCTGCGGTCGTGTTGACGCGATCCACCACCGCGACGTTGCGGAACTCTTCGTCGTTCGTGCCGCCCTCGTTATTCGTGAGCGTGTTGCGATGAAATGCCGTCGCGACAAGTTGCTCGTTTGACGGATCTGGAAGCAGGTCGCCAGCGATTTGCTCAATCGTGAACTCGTCGAAGGGGGTGTTCTCGTTGAACGCTTTGATCACATAGTCGCGGTAGGCCCAGATTGTTCTCGCCGGGTCATCGGCATAGCCCGCGCTGTCGGCGTAGCGGGCGAGATCGAGCCACTTCCGCGCTTGGTGCTCGCCATACGCGGGATCGGTGAGAAGACGATCGACCAGCCGTTCGTAGGCGTCCGGCGCGGGATCGTTTGCGAATGCGTCGGCTTCTTCCGGCGACGGCGGCAAGCCGGTGAGATCGAGATGCACCCGGCGGATCAGCGTGTAAGGGTCCGCAACGGGAGACGGCGTGAGATTCTCAGCGTCCAGCCTGGCCAGCACGAAGCGATCGATTGGGTTGCGTGCCCAAGCGGCCTCGCTCACCTGCGGTACGGCCGCACGCACCAGTGTCGCGTAGGACCAGTGCGGCGCGAACTTCGCCCCCTGCTTGATCCATTCCCGTAACAGCTTGATCTCGTGCGGCGAGATGTGCTTCTTCGAATCGGGAGGAGGCATCTTCAGCGAGGCGTCGTCGCTCATCACGCGAGCGATCAACTCGCTATCGTCGGGTCGGCCGGGCACGATCGCGGTTACGCCCGATTCGAGCTTCGCGACGGCGCTGGCTTCGAGGTCGAGTCGCAGATCGGTCTGTCGCTGGCCTTCATCGGGACCGTGACAGGCGAAGCAGCGGTCCGACAGGATCGATCGAATGTCGCGATTGAAGTCGATTTGGCCCGAGGGAGCGTCGGCCGCCGATACGACGACGGCGTGCAAGGCGACGATTGACAGCACCAAGGCGAAACGCCCCATCGAACTACGATCCAGAGCAGAAGAGTTGGGAAGGCGTCGGAAGGCGGGACGCTCATTATCGCATAAGAACTTGCCTCTGCCAGCAGCAGCGAACGGTTCTCGAAGCTGAATTGCAAAAGTTTTCAGCGAGCGACACGTACCGGCGGCTCCGCTGGGCTTTTTAAAATGAACCCCCTTTCGTGCTGCCGTTTCGCAGCGTGGCGTGTTGCCGGAATACAACGATCGAGAAGCTGCCGAAGCCGAAACTCTTCACGGCGGAACAGGTGGACGGCCGGCAGCGAGCGTCGCCACATATCTTTTCGATCTGGACGTTTTCGATTTGCCGCCAGCGCACGAATAACGCACGTTTACCCATCCCCCGCATGGCGACACTGCCCGTGTTCCCGGCACCGATGGATCGTTCGATGTTCAACACGCTGCTCCGCTCGTTCGGCCGTCCCTCCCGTCCCGGCGGAAAGGGATCGCATCGCGGCTCCCGCCGCCCATCGCATCGTCCCGAAGCGGCGATCGAACGGCTGGAGGATCGAGTGCTGCTGAGTGCGGCGACGTATGAAGAGTATACTGACGTCGAAGTGAGCCGCGCAGGTCTGGGTTTCTTCAATAGGATTAACGGCAGTCAGTACCAAGGCGAAGATCTCTTTCTTCATAAACTTTCCGCTTCGGAACAAGCTCATGTCGTCGCCGCCTACGTGTATTGGCAGGGGATTGATCTGCTCTCGGAGGGCGGCGACGGAGACTACGACAACGAAACCATCGTCTTCAATGGCGTCGAAATCACGGGTGAATCTTTAGGAACGGGAGACACATTTGGTCGTGGTGACGGCGGCAGCCAAGCCTTCCGAGCCGATGTGCGCGCATTTCTGCGGCCCGACGTCCCTTATTTCAATTTCTTCTACGGGGCGGGATTCGCTTCAAAGCCGGGGCATCGGCTCGACAAAGTCTATGTCGTCGCGCTTTCCCAAAGCCACGACGGAACGAGTGCTTGGCTTCAAACTGGCGGCGTTACGCATCCTCAAGACTTGGGTTTCGTGCGTCACATGCCACCCGTTGTCCCTTCACCTCCTCCCGTAAGTGTGCCTCGGCCTGTCGCGGCTGATCTGCAACTGTCGGTCACTTACGTCGATGGCTCGGCCGAATATATGCACGGCTGGCAGGTGGGTACGCGCCGTTTCGACGAGTATGAAATCGTGACGCCGCCGTCGGTCGGCGAGGTCACGATCCGCTCCGACGGCACGAATCCCTTTGATTACGTCGCGCCGGTCAATCTTTCGGGTGAATTCAGCTTCACCTATCGCGTCCGCGATGGCCTTCACTGGTCGGAGCCGGCCACGGTCCGTATCCGTGTCGCTCAAAGAGCGACGCCGATCACTGTGGATCTTGCCCTTTCAGGCGACCAGAATGAACCTCTCGTCGGCCGGCTCATGTCATCATCGACGCAAATCGCGCAAGTCTTTGAAGTCGTCGGTCGTCCGACCGTTGGCACGGTCTCTCTGGACTGTTGGACCGGCGACTTCGTGTTCACGCCGCCGCGTGGCTTCTCCGGTATTGCCAGCTTCCAGTATCGAACGTGGGACGGCTTGTATTCCCAAGCATCCACCGTGACGCTGTCGATCGCACCAATCTCGCAGCGGCGTCAACCCGTCACTCCTGTTGTGGGTGTCATCGCTCAGGATGACGACTTTGCGGAGCCTAAGCTAACGGTGCCGGAAGTTCTTTCAACGATTCCGGCGGAGCCGGATGTTTCCACGATTTCCGAAGCGAGGCCTAAAGCCTCGCGAACTGCCCCCGCCGATCCAGTGGGCATCCCACAAAGGAAACGATCGTCGGAGCGGGCGGTGAAATCTCACGTTGTGCTTTACACCTCGGAACAGCCGGTTGCTGAACCATCGCAGTCTGATGGACTTAGGCCTCCAAAGCCTGCAATTGTCACAGTTGTCGTCATGTCGAACGCCAACTTCGAGGCCGCCGACCTCGCCAGGAACACGCTTCGCCTGGAGCGTCATTCTGCCAGCGGGACGACTGCGACTGAAGCGTCTCACTCTCGCGAATTCGACAAACCGCGAAACGTCACCTATCGCGACGTGAACGGCGATGGACACGAGGATCTGATCGCCGTGTTCAAACTCGACTGGGCCGAACTTTGGGACGGGTATGAGCAAGCCGTGCTGACAGGCCGTCTGGTCGGTGACCAGGGCGATAAGAAATGAAAAGGCCCGGGCCGGCATGAACCGGCCCGGGCCTTTCGTTGTCAGCCGCCAGTCACGCCCGCGTCGCGCTCAGCAGCGCGGCGGCGAAACGCTCGTCGTCTTTGGTGGACGACCAGAACAGGGCGAGGGATTCCTCTTTCGCGGCGAGCTGGCTGTTCGAGCGAGCGCCGGTCGAAGTGGTTCCGGCCGCAACTCCCGCTGAGTTCGAAGCGACTGGCGCCCCCGCCGGAGTTCCGCCGTACACGTTGCCCACGCCGATGAAGCTGTAGTTCGCCGTCCAGCCGGTCGTCCAAAGCAGCCCGGCGTTGAACGCGCTGCCGGTGGACGTGCTGACGTACCAATTGCCGTTGAGACGCCCCGCAATGTCGGCGTTGCCGTCGCCGTTGAAATCACCGACGCGAACATCCTGCCAGTTGGCCGTGCCGTTCCAGGTTCCCCAGACGCTGGCGGGCCCGAATGTCGTGCCCGTCGAAGAGGCGACAAACCAGTTGCCATTGGAATGCCGGGCGATGATGTCGGTCTTGCCGTCGCCGTTGAAATCGCCTACGCGGTAATCGGCCCACGCGACGGCGGTGCTCCACCCGGCCCACTTGGTCGTATTGCTGAACGTAGTGCCATTGCTCACCGCGACATACCAGTCGCTGCCCGATCGACCCAAGAGATCGGCCTTTCCATCGCCGTTGACGTCGATCGTCGCCGTCATGTCCCAAGCGAGAGTCTGCCATTGAGTCCAGACCGGTGCTCCCCCGAAGCCGCTTCCGGTCGAAAGGGCCGCGTACCAATTGAAGCCGGTGCGGCCCAACAGGTCGGCGCGGCCGTCGCCGTTGAGGTCGGCAAGGCGAATGTCCGCCCAGGTCACGTTCGTCGACCACGCGCCCCAGTGAGCTTTCGGTGCGAAGCCAGTTCCCGTCGACAGCGAAACGTACCAAGATCCGTCGAGACGAGTCAGGACATCGGCCAAGCCGTCGCCGTTAACATCGCCGACCGTGAGATTCGTATAGGTTCCCGGCCCCAGGTCCGCCCATTCGGCGTTGCCGAACGCGGTGGTCCCGGAGATGCCGACTCGAAGCTTGCTGCCTTCGAGTCTAAGCACGTCCGTCGCGCCGTCGCCGTTGAAGTCACCGGTGACGATCGGGGCGTTGGATAAGTGAGTCCACGTCCCCCAGCCGTTCGTTGCAAACGAGCTGCCGTTGGCGACTCCTACGGTCCATGTACCCGCCGAATAGCCGATTAAGTCGGCTCGGGCGTCGGCAGGCTTCACATCGAGAGTCTGCGTCTGAGTGGCGGTGCCTCCATCGTCGTCGAACACGGTGAAGACGATGGTATATCGACCAACGACCGGAGTGAAGCTGATCGCCTTGCTGGTTCCGGGAAGAACAGTTCCACTCCCGATGCGCGTGACCGTCCATGAGTACGTGAACGTGTCGCTGACGCCGACGTCAGAGACGTCGGGTGTATGCGAGAAGTTGCCGGTTCCCACATGAGTCGACGGAAGTTGCGAGCCAATCGTAGGATCGACGTTCGCCACCGCGACGGTGCGGGAATCCGCAGCCGCATGTGTCCCGTCCTCATCGGTCGCGGTCGCCGTGATCGTGTAGTTGCCGTTGTCGGCGTAGGTATGCGTGCGGGACAGCGGATTGCCGCTGACGACCTCCAGTGCCGTCCCGTCGCCCCAGTTGATCGTCCAGCTCGTGATCGTGTCGGCGCCCGGATCGAGCGACGACAGGTTCAGCGTGTAGACCGATCCCTCGTTGACCGTCGCGTCTCCCGACAGAACCAGCGTCGGTGGAGTGTTGGTGATCGTGAGCGTCGCGGTGCTGATCGCCGACCAGCCGCGCGGGTCGGTCGCTCGCACGGCGACCGAGCGCACGCCGTTGTCGATGATTCCGAACGCACCCAGTTGCGCCCAGGTCAGCGTAGGACCGACGCCGATTGCATCACCGAACACCCCGTCGTTGTTCAGATCCCAGGTGCAAGTGAGCGAGTCGCCGTCGGGATCTGTCGAAGCTCCGGCAGCGAGCGTCAGCGAACCGCCTTCGGCGATCGTGTAGGATCCCCCCGCCGACGGCGTCGGAGCGTGATTCGGAGCGAACGCGAACGTTGCCGACGGGGCGCCGAACTGGCTCTTCAGCACGAAGAAGCGGCTCGTGGAACTATCGAGACCGATGACATCGGGCAGGCCGTCGCCATTCAGATCGGAGAATTCCATCGACCTGATCCGGTCGATGCCGAGGCCGCTTAGATCAAGCGTCTTGACCGTCGGCTCGAAAACGCCGCCTCCCATGTTGTAGAGGAAGTAGACCTTTCGATCATAATTGCCGCTACCGCTCGGATGCCTGCCGGCGATCAGATCGAGATCGCCGTCGCCGTCGAGGTCGACAGGTGAAATAAACTTGCGATACCAGTCCTCACCAAACGCCGTCGATTGCGGCGCGCCGAAGTAGGGGCTGCCGGCGATGCCGAAGAGGATTTTGCCGCCAGTGGCGGAGACAAAATCGAGCCGGCCGTCTGCATCGAAATCGGCAAGGGCGTTGCTAGTACCCGCATCGAACGGCAACGACGAAGTAAGGACGGGAGGGGTGAAGATGCCCGGCATCGCAGTGCCGAGCCAGATCTGGATTGGTGATGTACCGTATACGGAAACGACGTCAACTCGTGCGTCGCCGTTGACGTCGCCGATAACGAGGTCGTTGATCGAGAGACTTCCCGAGGAAACGACGGAGGTCCAGTTCCCGACATTTCTCACCGATTCTTGCGCGGCCGGATTCGCGGAATTCGGATTCCAGGGATTCAGGAAGGTCGTAAAAGACTCGCTTCCGGCGAGAAGGAAGTCGATGTCGCCGTCGCCGTCAATATCCGCAATGTTCAGATCGACGGCGTCGGCGCGTGTGCGCAGCCGCCCCGTTTCAAACGTTCCGTCGCCCAAGCCGAAGTAAACCATGGCGCCGCTGATCCATCGGTTCATGCCCGACAGACTGTCGAGAGAGGACTCGAGTGCGACAAGATCGAGTTTGCCGTCGCCGTCGAGATCGACTGATCGAAGCTGGGTGCGCGTCGCGTTTGCAGTGGAAAAAGACAGTGACGGCGCGGCGAAATCGCCATTCCCGATTCCTTTATGAAACCAGATTTCACGGTCATTGTTGCTTGCAGTCACGGCATCGGTAAGGCCGTCGCCATCAAAATCACCAGTCGTCATCGAACGCGCACTGGTGATGGTGTAGCCGACCTGCGCATAGGTCCGGCCGATGGAGGGGCTCGCGTTGCCCGCGAGATCCGCGATCGCTCCGACATGCACGCTGTAGCTCATGCCGGCTGATTGCGCCGCGAACGACAAGATCACGGTCTTGCCGGTGATGTCGGAGACGTCCAGTGTCGCGGAATTGATGGCGATGAAGGAGCCGTCAGCCTTGACGAGCCGGTAGTTTTGGGAGTTCGTGGCCGACGCGGTCGCGACGGCTTCGTCGAACTGCACTCGAACCGACGAGAAGCTGGCTCCGCCCGGATCATCGAGCGGAGTCGCCGACACCACCGCGGGAGGCGTCAGGTCGGTAAGCAGCGTGCGAACCTCGAGCCGCTCGATGATCGCCGCCGAAGGTTCCCGTCGCGCCACTGAGCTCTTCCGTCGAGCATCAGACGCCGAACTGCCGGCGACTCGCGACTCGACAAGCTTCTTCCATGCCTTCCGGCCGGTCACGAACATGGCCCGAGTTCCTGACGTAATGGTGTGATTTGATTTCGACGCCGATCAGTGCGTTCCCCAAAAGTCAGTTCGACCACATTTGGGGGATCGTCCTACCGCAACTGGTAGAATTCCTTATGTGCTACCGGGGAACGAGGAGCGTCACAAGGGGCAATCCGTCAAATTGGGAGAAAAGAGAGAAACCCAGCGAATTGGTCCAACCAGTTCTCACTGATCGGAAAAGAGGCACGCTGCTTTGGCGGATGCGGACAATCTCCCAAACGTGGGCTATGCCAGCACGCCACGATTGAGTTTGCCAGCCGGCCGACGGACTCGACAGAATGGCCACACATTCAGGAGGCGAATTTGATGCCCCACCATGCCCGCCGTTTGACCTTCGCTCTGATTGCGATCTGGTTGGTTGAGCTTTCGGCAACTGCGTCCGCCGCAACCTCGATCGTCGCGCCGGCCTCGCCCGTGGTGGCGTCGAAACCATCGAAGCGTGCGGAGCGCCTTGCCGACCGGATCGGTGCCTTGATCGAAAGTCATGAAGGTGACGTCGCGCTGGCCGTCGTGAACCTTGACACCGGCGAATCGCTCTTTCGCCGGGCGAGTGAACCGATGCCGACAGCGAGCCTCATCAAGCTCGCTGTGCTGATCGAGGCCTGGCGCCAGGACCGCGCCGGCCTGATTTCGCTCGACGACGAGGTGACGCTCCGCGAGGAGGACAAGGTGCCGGGATCCGGCATCCTCACGACTCACTTCTCCGCAGGGACGAAAATCCCGCTGCGTGACGCGGTGCGGTTGATGGTCGTCTTCTCCGACAACACGGCGACGAACCTCGTGCTCGACAAGGTGGGGCTGAAATCCGTCAACGACACGATGGCCTCGCTCGGCTGCCACGACACGTCGATGCATGCCAAAGTCTTCCGCGGCGACACTTCGATCGCTCCTGAGCGCAGCAAGCGGTTTGGTCTCGGCAGCATCACGGCCCGACAGGCCGTGTCGTTGCTCGCGAGAATTCATCGGAAGGAGCTGTTCGACTCGAAAGCCTGTGATGCGATGCTGGCCGACCTCGCGGCGTGCGATGACAAGCTGAAAGTCCGTCGCGGCTTGCCGGCCGGTGCGAAATGGGCTCACAAGACGGGTTCGGTCAATGCCGTGCGCACCGATGCCGGACTGCTGGAGACGCCGTCCGGCACGGTTGCGCTCTGCATCCTCACCGCGAACAACAAGGACACGAGTTGGGGCGACGAGAACGCCGCCGAGGTGCTCTGCGGCGAGATCGGAAAAGCCGTCTTCGCGGCATTTTCGAGGCGATCCGACGGAACGTCTCTCGACAAGAAGCCGACGCCGCCGCCGCTCACGGTCGATGCCAACGGCGATCTCGTCGCCGATCTGCAACGCACCTTGAACGCCGTCCTGTCGCCGTCGGCAGATTTGAGCGTCGACGGCGATTTCGGTTCCGTCACAGAAGCGGCCGTCAAACGTTTTCAGCGTGAGAAAGGGCTCGAAGCGAGCGGTGTCGTCGACGAGAAGACTTGGAAATCGCTCGGACCGATCGTCACCGACGACACGCCCGTACTCGATCCGATGGCGATCGCTCGCGAGGCTGCGGAGCTTCCGATCGCTCCGCCCGATGACCCGAACGCGCCGCCTTATGTCACAGCCGCCGCGTGGGCGATCGGCGACGCAGTGACCGGGAAGATCCTGTGGGAATCGAAAGGGGACGAGCCTCGCGACATGGCGAGCACTACGAAGATCATGTGCGCGCTCGTCGTGCTCGATCTCGCCGCGAAGGATCCCGCGCTGCTCGACGCGATCGTGACCATCTCCGAGAACGCCGATAAAACACCCGGCTCGACCGCCGACGTCCGCGCCGGCGAGAAGATCCCGGTGAGGGAACTGCTCTACGGACTGTTGCTCCCGAGCGGCAACGACGCCGCTCGGGCCTTCGCCGAGCACTTCGGGCCGAGATTCGAACCGCCGGCCGACTACCCGAAAGGAGCCGACCGCTCCGATCCCGCCGAGCGATTCGTCGCCGAGATGAATCGCACGGCGAAGCGCATCGGCCTGTCGGTGAGCGGATTTCGGAACCCGCACGGGCTCACCGTCGAGGGGCACAAGGCGTCGCCTGCGGATCTGATTCGTCTGGCGAGGGCCGCGCTCGAGCACGAACTCTTTCGCGACGTCATTTCGACCCGCCTGCACGGCTACACCATCACCGGCGAGGGGGGTTATCAAAGGAACTGCCGTTGGGAGAACACCAACAAGCTCCTTGGCATCGCGGGCTACGCCGGCGTGAAGACCGGCACGACGGACGCGGCCGGTGCCTGCCTTGTGTCGCTCGCCGACCCGCCGGCAGTCATGAAGGATGGGCCGCTCAAGGATCGGAAATTGATCATCGCCGTGCTCGGCGCGACGTCTTCCGACGCACGCTACACCGATACGAGAAATTTGTTTCGCTGGGCCTGGCGCCAGCTCGGCGACCACATCGAAACGACCGCCGAATGAATCGTGGCCTCGCCATCTCGCCGGGCCAAGCGGTCGAGCAAGGCATGTACCTCGCATGCGGCACGACCGACGAAATCCGCGTCACGTTTCGCCGGCTCCATGAACGACGGGAAGCGAAACCAACCAACCACCGTCGAAGAAGGGCGAAGTCCATGAAGCGCCTGCTCGTTTGTCTGGTGGCGGCTCTCTCCTGCCCGGTCACCGCGCTCGCCGACGATCCCGCGCGGCCGAACGTGCTGTTCGTCGCGATCGATGACCTGAACGACTGGGTGGGGCCGTTGGGTGGGCACCCTCTGGTCAAGACGCCGCACATGGATGCGCTCGCCGCCCGCGGCACGACCTTCACGAACGCTCATTGCCAGTCGCCGTTGTGCAACCCGTCGCGGACGAGCCTGCTCACGGGCCTGCGCCCGAGTACGACGGGCGTCTATGCACTCAAGGTCTGGTTCCGCGAGGACGAGCGCTTGCGCGATCACGCGACGTTGCCGCAACACTTCATGCGGCACGGTTATCACGTCGCGACGACGGGCAAGATCTTTCACGACGCCTATCCGCCTCCCCAAGGTCGCGAGCCGAACACCGAGTTCACCGAATGGGGCCTCAAGGGAGGCTTTACGACGCGTCCGCCGAAGAAGTTCGTCAACACTCCGGACGACATCGCGCTCATGGATTGGGGCGTCTTTCCCGAGAACGACGAAGACTGCTTCGACTACGACGTAGCGACCTTCGCGTCCGACTGGTTACGAAAGTCGCCGCGCGACAAGCCCTGGATGCTGTGCGTGGGCATTCGCCATCCGCATGTGCCCTGCTACGCCCCGCAGCAGTGGTTCGACCTGTACCCCGACGACGAGTCGCTCTTGCCGCCGATGCGCGACGGCGACCGCGACGACGTGCCTCCCTTCGCCTGGCATCTGCACTGGAAGCTTCCCGAGCCGCGGCTCGCCTGGCTCAAGGCGTCGGACCAATGGCGACCGCTGGTGCGGGCCTACCTGGCGAGCGTGAGCTTCGCCGATGCGATGCTCGGGCGCGTGCTCGAGTCGCTTGAGCAAGCAGAGCAGGCCGAGAACACGATCGTCGTACTCTGGTCGGATCACGGCTGGCATCTCGGCGAGAAAGACGTCAGCGGCAAGAACACATTGTGGGACCGCAGCACGCGCGTGCCGCTGATCGTCGCCGGACCGGGAATCGCGAAGGACGCGCACTGCGCCCGCCCCGCGGAACTGCTC
>JACCRE010000165.1 GCA_013813775.1 Planctomycetaceae bacterium | reverse complement strand
CCCCGGACTTGCCCTCCCCGGACTTGCCCTCCCCGGACTTGCCCTCCGCCGATTGTCCTTCTCCCGAGTCGCTTCTATTTGCTTGTTCTTGTGCCGATTCGGATGCTTCGCTATTCGCGTTGTTGTTCCGTGGCTTCGAATGCTCTGATGAGCCCGTTCCACCGGCCGGAGTTTCCTTCTCACTCTGATTCGCTGCCGGCGTCTGCTGGCCTTTGGTGGGATCTGGCTTCCGGCCGTCCTGGGCGGCCGCACCCTTCTCGCCCGGACTTCCCGACTCAGCGGGGTTGTCGGATTGGCCCTTACCGGGCTGCCCCTTCTCCGTCGCCTGACCGCCGGATTGTCCCGTCGCGCGATCGCTCGGCTGTTGGGAACCGGGCTGCGTTCCCGCGCCGCCGGTGCCCTTCTCGCCGTCTGGAGTGCCGTCGACGTTGGGTTGACCAGATCCTTGCTCGCCGGAATCGGGCCGCTGCGATTTCTGATCGGGACGACCCTTCCCCGGATTCGGATCGGCCGCTCCGGGAGTCTCATCGTTGGGGCGTGCCGTACCCGACTTCGCGTTGGTGCGATCGTCGTCGGCTTCATCCGTCGAAGATGTTGAAGGCCCGTTCGACTCTTCGGGCGAATCACCGGTCGGTTCGCCGTTGGCGGCGTCCTGAGCCGTGTCTTGTCCATTGGCTTTTTCTGTACCCGGCTCACCCTGTCCGTCGGACGTCCCCTTCATGCCGCTCTCGTCGGGCGCGGATGAGGCATCCTCACTCGGACCGGCTTCGCCTTCGTTCGGCGTGCCATCGCCTTTCGACTTCGCGGATGGTTCAGCAGCGGAATTCTCAGAAGAAGGCTCACCCTCGCCGCTTTGTTCGCCGTCGCCGGTCATCGAATCCTTCGCTCCGTTTGGAGCGTCCGAGGACTCGTTCCCGTCTTCCCTCTTTCCGGCGGGCTTAGATTGTTCTTTCTCTTTGGAAGCGCCCTCTTGATTCCGGGGGGACGATTCGTCTCCTTCACTGCCCGCAGCGCCGTCGTTCGGCTCTCCCGACGTATCGCTGTTCTCGGAGTTCGCTCCCTTCGGCTGCTGTTGGGAGTTCCCGCTTTCATCCGGCTTCGACGACTTCCGACCGCCGCTGGCGGCCGTTTGTCCATCCTTTGGTTCGGGAGCCGAATCAGCCTGTGGTTCGCCGTCTTTCGGCTGTTGATCATCGTCCGTTTTCGGCTGTTCGCGTTGACGCTCTAACAGCTTCCGCAGCACCTCGTCGTCCTGCGAACCATCGTTCTTTACCGAAGACTCGGGTGCAGCCGCCTTCGATCCGTTCGCACCCTTTTCACCGCCGGTCTCGTTCGCATCGCCTTGCTCATCCGCGTTCTGAGGGGAGTCGCCGTTCTTCTCGCCCGCTTCCGAGGCGGAGTCACGGGGCTCCGCGTCCTGCTGCGGCTCTTCTTCGGCGTTCTCGTCCTGTTGGTCCTCGGCGTCGCCGCGACCCGCGCTCTGTTCCGCCTCCGCAAGCTCTTGCTCCTGGCGTTTCTTCTCTTCTTCGAGCCGTTGCTGGACCTCTTCCTTGGCCACAGGCGCGGTGATGACGATGTTCAACTTGGGCGTGTTCCGCCGATTGAACTCGGGCTCGCGGTTGTCGCGGGCTTGGACGTAGAATGACACTACGTCGCCGGGCTTGAGCGCGAGCGGGCCGAGATCCCAGTCATGCCGCACGGCCGCTTCGGAATCGGAACCTTCCCAGAGCACCGTGCGATCGGGCAGTTCCTGCCCGCGCTTCTCGATGCGCAACGTCAGCTCACGGAGTCGGAAGTCGGGATCGCGAGCCGTGACGAGCAAAGGAATGATCGCGTTGGCAGGCCGTTCGAGATCGCTCTTCGGGTCGTGCAGCGTCACCTCGGGCGGTTGATCGGCACGAATCGCAATCGGGTAAACGGCGGGCTTAGGATTCGTTTTCCCGTCGGTGTCTCGGCATTCGATGCGATAGAAGGTCGGAGACGAGCCGTCGGATCGAATCGCGAGCTTCCACGAGGCCGTGAGCGTCAGGCCGTCTTCGCTCGCGCGCAGCGGCACCTCTTCCCCTCGGGCGAGGAAACGATCATCGTCGGCGAACACGAGCTTCGCCGACCGGAGCGGCCGGTTCGCGGTCGCGGTCAGCGCGACGTTCGTGCCTTCGATCGCTTCGATCGGGGGCGTCTCCCGCTCGGTCGGTTCGAGGCCGGTGTACGCGGGATACTGGAGCGAGACCGAGGTCACCGTCGCCGCGGGAGGCTGATCGACATCGATCGAAAAAGGTCCGGCCGCGTCGTCGTTGGCCTCGATGCGATACGTCAGGTCTTGCGAGAGGCCGCGACCGGCGTCGCCGATGAGAACCGCCTGATACTCCCGCGTCGTCTCATCGGTGAGTCGCATCTCGATCGGCTCGTCGACGAACCGCCGGTCTTCGGTGCTGTAATACAGAAGGACTTTCTCGGGCGCTTCCCCGCGAATCATGATCGAGACGGGAAGTTCCTCGCCGGCCAGCACGGTCGCGTCACCGGGGAGGACGTCGAGAATCTCGGTGCGGGTGGCGACGCCGACGGCCGATGACGGCAGCAGCGCCCGGAGCAGCGACGGCCCGATGCGCTTGGGCGACACGATCGCATAGACGCATGCGGCGAGCACCACCCCGAGCAGGATGTAAGACATGCGCATCAGCAGGCGCCGGTCGAGCGCGGAATCGACGTCGACGTTCGACAGCGTCGTCGCTGCGCTCCGTTCGAGCGCACGTCGAACTTCTTCGGTCGGCGGACGACCCGACCGACGCGAATCGACGAGGCCGAACAGGCTGCCTCGCAACGAAGGCTCCGCCCGCTCCAGCATCTGCGCGGCGTAGAGATCGTTCACGCGGCGGACGTAGGGCCAAACGACCTTCCAACCGATCCAGCCCAGGGCGATCAGGCCCACGACGCCGAGCGACACCTGTCGCAACGCCGTCGGCACGCCGTCGCGAAACAGCCAATGATCGGCGACGACGAACAGCACGAGGTAGCCGATCAGCAGCGTGCCGACGCCCGCGGCGGCCGCGAGGATGTCGGTCCACTTGATGCCGTTGCGGGCTTTGTCGAGCTGGAAGTCGATGTACTCGTCGAATTCGACGTATCGCTCTTCCGGTCGCTGGACGGTCGCCATAATCGCTCCGAAACGATCGGTCGTAAGACGTGTGCCGGTCGTGCAAGACCGGTCGGACATCGGTCGCGCCAGGCCGGCCGACGTGCCGCCCCGCATTATATCGCGTTGGACGATCGTTTTCCGACAGGGGTTCCCGCATCAACCGAGGAAAATCCCAAGTCGTTTGATCCCAGCCGGAGGCATGCCTCCGGCTCCGGCCGCAAGCGGCCGGCTTGGAAGGAACCGTGCATTCAAACGCACATTTCGCCTAAACCAGCCCAACTCGTTTGCGGAAGTACCATTCGGAGCCGATGAGTGCCACGAACAGCGCGATGAAAAAGGCGTTGTCCCAAAGTGGCGTGCGGCGGAAGACCGTCAGTCGTTTTTTACCGGGCGGCTCGACCAGCCAGCGATCGAGCAGGCTGGCGAGTTGTTCCGGTGGGACGACCGAACCGCCGGACAGCTCGGCGAGTTCGTGGAGCAGCGCAGGATCGGCGGCCGGGTTATCAAGCTCAAGATCGCGCTGATCCACAAGGAATCGCGTCCAGCCGTCGAGACCCAGCGAGCGGCCGTCGTTGGTGGCCGCCGCGCGGACCCAATAATCGCCGGGCTCGGTCGTCTGCGCGAACTCGATGCTGTTCCGCTCGGCACCGCCGGGGGCGGCGAGACGATCGATTCCAGCGGTCGGCTTCAGCACCTCGATGTCGAACGCGGCGTCTGTCACCGCTTTGCCCTTGTCGTCGCGAGCGCCATAAGTCAATGACACCCGCTGACCGGGTGCGAGATTGCGCGGTTCCGCGAAGACCCAAACCGGCTGATCGGTGTCGAGTTCCTTACGGGTCAGCCACAGAATGACCTGTCGCCAGAAGCGCTGGTGTTCGGCCTCGTGCCCCGACGTGTACCACAAGTACGTCGTGTCGCCGGCAAACGCCATCACGCGGGCGCTACCGACGACATGCGCCAGCAAGAGCGGAATGCCTTCTTCCGACACGGCCAACGTCTCGACGAGTCCGCCGGTGCGAGGCGTCAGGCGGTTCGCCCCCTCCAGCAGCGGCAGCGACCGCCACACCGCCGCGTTCTGTTCGCGGGGGGCCAGTTGCATCACATAACGCGTTTCACCCAAGCGCGTCGGCAGCATTTGCAACGGCCGGTCGATGTGGAAGTTTGGGTCGAGCGCGTTCTGAGGAGCGACCGCGCCGGCACGCATCTCGACGGGCAGCAGCCCCGCGAGCGGTGTCGCCGCCCAGCCGCCCGGGCCGAAGCTGCGAGGGCCGCCGAGCATCATCAGGCCCGCCCCGTCGTTCACCCGTTCCGCCAGCAGCCGAAGGTTGTTCGCGCCGAACGCCGCCGCCGGCACGTCGCCGATGAGATAGGCGTCGTACTTGCCCGGATCGAACCATGTCGCCTCGACGGCATCCCGCCGGCCGAGTTCGCCCGTTCTCACCGGATAAAAGTCGAGCTGGATCTTCTGCTCGGTGTTGACGTTCCGAATCCATTTCTGCTCGGAAAGCGGAGACGCGAAGTACGCGACCCGCAGCCCGCCCTTCTGCACGTTGATGATCGTCTCGCGACGGTTGTTCGTCGTCTTGACCTCGCCATCGGCGGGAACGACCTCGATGGCAACCTTATATTCGCCGGGCTGTTGGGGAACGAACGACAGGTCCACGGGAACGACCGCGTTGTTGGCGTCGGTCTTGATCTCTTTGACCGTGCGGGAGTTGTCCGTGCCGGCGGCCGGCTTCAATTCGCCGGTCTCGCCGGGACGCTTGCCCGTACGGTCTTCGATCAAAACTCGCACGGTGAAGTTGCGGCCCGCGCCGCCAGCGATGCGGATCTTGCCGCCGATGGGGACGGCCTTTCTCTCGAACACGAGGGGATCGACGACCAGTTCTTCGACAGCCAGATCGAACGCCGCCAGACCGCCGGCCCCGCCGTAGGGCACCGGGTAGATCGGAATGCCTAGCTCGCCGTATCGACGCGCGATCTCTCGCGGATCGACGTCGTTCGGAGGGATCGCCCGCTGGCCTCCGTCGGAGTTGACGATCACGCCGGCCAACTGCTTGCCGCCGTCCGTCTTCATCAGCGACTCCAGCACGGCACCGATCGCCGTCTGCTCACCGGTCGCCTCGGTCTTCAAGTTGGTCAAGCCAGCGGGAGACTCAAGAACCGCATCTGAAAAGTCGAAGTAACGCAACTCGAACGACTCGCCAAGCGCTTCGAGCTTGGCGGCATTGTCGCGAAGCCCCGCGACCAGAGCCTCGCGACGAGTCACGCCGCCTGCGGCGTCCGGCACGCTCATGCTGCGGCTTGCGTCCCCGAGAATGACGAGGACGTCATCAGTATCGTCGGTCTCGCTATAGCGCAGTTCGGGACGCAACAGTGCGAAGAGCAGCAGCACGATCGCCGCGAGTCGCAGGCCGATCAGCAGGCGTCGTCGGCCAAGGGGCAGATGCGCCACGCGCGGGCGATACGTGAACCACACGACCGCCAGGAGACCTGCCGCAACGACGGCCAGCGCCAGCGGCGGCCACGCCGGGTCGATCGCGATTCGAATCGAGGTCTTGAAGGGCATCTGGACGGCAGCGGGGTGATCGGCGGTCTTAGGTGATCGGGGACGATGCGGATTCAACTGCGGCCATCAGGTGCTTAGTCGCGCGATTCCCGGACCAGCGGCAAGTGGTCGTGTCAGAGGCGAATCATTTCGTCTCACAGGATGCATCCAGACGACCGCATTGCGCGAATTGCCTACGCAGCTACCGATGCTCAGGACTCTGGTCCGCGTCATAAAAGCGATTGGCGACCAGGTGTTCGCCGCAGAAGACGGCGACCAGCATGATCAGTACATACGGCATCAGTTCGGCACCCAAGGTCGTGTCGCGAACGACGACCGCGAGGCTTTGCGGATCGCGGGCGAGGCTATAACGATCTTCGCCGAACCGACCGTCGAGGTCATTTTTCGTCAGACGAGTGAAATCACTTTCGGAAGCCGGCAATTCGACGCTGAAGCCGCTTGTGAAACTCACAGCACCGGGCGGCGAGACGATCTCGTAGTGGCCGACCTGATCGAGACGGGGAATCGTGAGCCGGCGGCCGTCTTGCGGCACGTCGAGTGGACGTTGTTCGATCTTCGGGGTACGAAGCAGAAGCCGCGCTGGCACGTCGGTACGGCCGAGACGGATGACGGCGTCCTCACCGGTCGAAAAGTTTCGCCGACCGCCTGAGCGGCCCGCGAGAAATTGCGTCAACTGGTCCGCAAAGGCGAGATATTGCCAGTCCGCACTCGGCAGGTCGCTCCAGCCGTCGGGGTCGACTCCGGTCGTCAGCATAGCGACTCGCCCGTGGCTCACCGGCCGAACGACCAACGCCGGACGAGTCTCGCGGTCGAATGTGTAGATCGCGATGATGGCCGAGCCTTCCCTCGGGCGCACCACGTAGTGCCGTCGCACATCGCGGTTCGTCAAGCCGCCGTAACCGCCCAACTCGGCGAACTTCGCGAAGACCGGATGGCCATCGTCGGTCGGACGCAGAAATTCGGGAGACGCGAAGGAGATTTGCGTCAGCAACTCCGCCGGCAGAATCGCCTGCGCCGCATCCCCGTTGTAGACCACCGAATCGACGGGCTTTCCGAGCAACACTCCCAGGCCGCCGCCGGCGGTGACGTAGCCGTTGAGCGTCTGCCAGGTTTGCGCCGGAACATCCGCCACGTTAAGCAAGTAAACAACGTCGTAACCGTCAAGCTTCGTCGTACCGAACCTCGTTGAGGCGATTCGCGTGACATCGTAACCGCCTGCCTGTAACGCTGCGTTCCAGAGAAAGGCTTCGGAAGACCGATCCGAAACGATCAGCACCTTCGGCGCAGGCTCGACGGCGACCGTGAAACGGCGCACGTCGTCCGCTGAAAACGGGTCGCTGCGTACGAGCCGCAATTCGCCTTGCACCAGCGGCGGCTTGACGTTCGGAAGCAGAAATTCGGCCCGTCCACCGCGTCCCGGCTCCGGCTTGATCGTCACCTGCCCCTGCTTGACCGGACCGCTTTCGCCATCGACGTACAGCTCAACGGCCGTCTCCTTTAAGGTGTTTCCGACGGCGGAAAGATCGGCTCGAATCTGAACGAGAGAGCCGGCCGTCGTGACTTCGTCGGAAGGACGAATCGCCGTCAGCCCGACGTTCGTCGGTTCATCGACACCGACATCGACCAGATAGAGTTGCAGCCACTTGTCGGTCTCCAGACGCGATCGCAACGTCTGCGCGGTCGGGCCGCTCCACGCCGAAGCCGCGAGATCGGTGAAGACATAGACCGCCCGCACGAATGGATCGCGACGCAGTTCTTCAGGCACCGCGGACTGCTCATCGATGCCTTGATTGCGGTCCTGAGTCTGCAAATCGAACGCCGCACGAGTCTTCTCGTCGAGCGGCGTGTGCAACGGTTGGGACTCGATCCCTTCGATTCGTTCGCGAGCACCTGCCAGATCCGCCTGAAAAATCACCGGCGACTGACTCGCGGAATCGGCGACGGCGACCCGACTGCCCGACGGCAGCGATGACAGGTGGGCGAGAGCGATGCGCTTCGCCGCTTCCAGACGCGACGCCCCTTCGAACTGATACTCCATGCTGCGGCTGGTGTCGAACAGGAAGACGGCCGACACGGGCCGATCCTCAGCCAGCACGCGACTTGGATCGGCGACCTCGGCGGAGACTCGCCTCGCGTATGGCCATGCCACGAGCAGCAACGCGAGCAACGCGGCCGCAGCCCCCGCCACGGCTCGAAGCAGGCTGCGTCGATAGAGAACGACGTGGTTGACAGACGCACGCCGTCCCCACCAGCGGACCGCAGCAGCGTAGGAGAAGACGCAAACGACCGCGACCGCGGCCATCGTCAGCAGTTCACGTGTCGTAAGACCATAGTTCGCCGCGGGAACAAGCGGCCGCGCGATCGCGATGACCAGCAGCGCGATGATTGCGATCCGCAACAGCAACAGCCAGATGTGTCGGAGGCGGAGTCGGCGAACGTTGGTCTTTCGACGAGTCTCGATGAGCCGCAGAGCGGGAAAGAGAAGCCGCTTCGGCTTCTGCCGCATCAAAAAATGCAGAATGACCGGCACGGCGGTCAGGCCGAGCAGCCCGAGCAGCACCGGATGAAGAAGCGACATCGAGACGGAGGCTCATGCGGAACTTGGAATCTCTCTTGGATTGTACGAGCCATTCCTCGCAAAGCCCACCCGAACGAACGGCAGCGCCAGTTGCGGAGTGACAATTCAGAAGTACGGAGCGACATTTTTCGCAGCAGGGATAAATGGTCTCTTCACGAGAACTTTCGCTCGTCAGGCACGCGCCTCTGCCGTCCCGACCTCGATCGCGGTGCCCGCATCGACGGACCGCTGAGCCGCGAGGCACAAGGCGACGGACCACCGACCATCCTCCGCCGTGCAGGCCACCGGTCCGTCATGTTGGATGGAACGCACCAGCATGGCGATCTGGTCTTCCAATTCGAACAGCTCGCCGGCGGCTCGTTCGACTGGAACCGATTGAACTTCGCCACCGTCGAAAACGCGGAGAGAGAATGTCGGATGCCGGGTCCGGTCGATGGCACCGCTCCACGAGGCCCAGAGCGCTCCCTTTGAACCGGTGACTTTGACCGTTTGGTGATGCTCGAAGGCAGCGAGCGTCTGAGTCACGACCGCGTACGCGCCGCCCGACGTCTTCAGGATCGCGCTGAAGTTGTCTTGCAACTCAGGATGATCGGCTTGCCGCGAATTGGCTGTGGCATACACCGACACCGGATCTCCGGCGGATTTCAAGTACCACCGCGCAAGGTCAAAGAAATGGATCGGCTCTTCAAGAATCCAGTTCCCGACACGCGAAATGTCATACCGCCAGCCGTCCGCTCCCTGCCGATATGGATTGCGTGACAGTTCGACGAGCACGTAGTGCGGATCTCCGACGAACCCCGCATCAATCATTTCGTTGACCCGGCCCCACAGCGACGAGAGACGCAGCTCGTGTCCGATCGCGAGGCGCACATTTTGCCGCCGGGCGATCCCGATCAGGTCGTCGCAGTCATCCAGCGACAGACACATCGGCTTCTCGAGGAGGACATGGCGGCCGCTCCCAAGTGCCGCGGCAGCGACCTCGTGGTGCAGGTGGCTCGGCAGAACGATGTCGATCACGTCGATGTCATCGCGGTCGAGCAGCCGACGATAGTCGGTGTACGTCGCCGCCTGCGGAAAGGCGTCGCGAGCGGCGTTCGCGGTGCCCTCCGATCGCGCGGTGATCGCGACGAGTCGGGCGTCGCTCGTTTTGACGATCGCCTCTGCGTGGTGCCTGCCCCACGCGCCAAAGCCGATCAATCCGAAGCGGACGGGTTGCATCATTGCGATTCTTCTGCCTCTGCCGCACGTCAGAAGGGCATCGTTCCACTGAGAAACCTCGACCGCACGCCAGTGTCACACGACATGGGTCACGCCCGGCATGGCGATCGCGTAGGAGCCGTCGGCGAGAGGTGAGACAGGTGCTTTCGCCTCCCATGACTCGGCGTCGGTCGTCAAGACGTGGTCGGAGCCGAGCGCCTCGTCCCAGGTCACCGCCTTGCCCGAGTAGGTCGCGAATCGTCCTAGAATTGCCGTCATCGTGCTGCGAGCGCCATATTCGACTTCGTGATGCGGCTTGTCGTTCGCGATGGCGTCGAACAGCACGTTGTGCTCGATCTGATAAGGACTGACGTTCGCTTCGCCGCGGAGTCGCGCCGGCCGCCAGTATTTCTTGCCGCCCTTGGCCAGCGTGCTGCGGCTTCCCGCGAGCTCGGCCTCGCCGTCGGTCGCCTCGACGAACTCCGCGACACGATTCTGGCAGCCGGGGATCTGCCGGCACTGGCTGAACATCTTCGTACCGTCGGCGTAGGTGAATTCGACGAAGTGGTGATCGAAGATGTTGCCGTACTCTTTGCCGGTGCGGACCTGCCGGCCGCCCATGCCCTCGGCTTGGACGGGGTACGCCTGCTTGACCCAGTTGCACACGTCGATGTTGTGGATGTGTTGCTCGCAGATATGGTCGCCGCTCAGCCAGTCGAAGAAGTACCAGTTGCGGACCTGATATTCGAGTTCGGTCATGTCGGCGCGGGCAACAGGCCGCTTCGCGGGAGGACCGCTGTTCCAATAACAGCGTAGGGTGACGATCCTCCCGATCTCGCCATCCTGGATGCGTTGCACGGTCTCTTGATACCCGGGGTCGTGATGCCGTTGCAGGCCGACGCCGATCTTGAGGTTCTTCCGTTTCGCGACCTCCGCCGCTGCGAGCACGCGGCGCACTCCCGCCGGATCGGTCGCGACAGGTTTCTCCATGAAGACGTGCTTACCGGCCGCCACGGCGTATTCGAAGTGCTGCGGACGGAAGCCGGGAGGGCCGGTGATGATGACCACATCGACCCCGGCATCGATCGCCTTGCGGTACGCGTCGAGACCGACGAAGCGGCGTTCGGGCGGCACGTCGAGCTTGTCGCCGAAGCCCGTTCCCTTCGCGAGGTTATAAGAGCCTGGCGCCCCCTTCTCGAGTTCCGCAAGGCTGCCTTCAAGCCGATCGGAGAAAGCGTCGGCCATCGCCCACAGCTTGACCGGTTGAGGCGTCGACAGCGCCTGCGCAATCGCACCGGTGCCTCTCGCCCCGCATCCGATGAGCGCGACCTTGATCGTATCGCCGCCCGCGGCGTAGGCTCCGGCCGACAAAGCCGGACTGAGCAGGATCGCTCCTCCGACCGACGCTGCCGTGGCCTGAAGGAACTCGCGACGACTCGGAACGGCGATGTCGGGACCGTGAGAGTGCATGGAGAACCCTTCGCTTGCTGCCGACATTCGGAAATCGCGCGCGACATTGCCGCGGTTCTTGACAAAAGCTTCCGCATAGACGCTAGTTCTCAAGTCGAGGTTTTTCAACGCATGCCTCAAGAAACTGATGGGGACGGGAGATCAAGTCGCCTCACATGCAAAGCCTGACGCTCAACACCGGCCGCAAGTTGCCCGCTGTCGGACTCGGCTTGTGGAAGGTCGCACGTCCTTCGGCGGCCGACCTGGTCGTCGAAGCCGCGCGTCTCGGATATCGCCACTTCGACTCCGCAAGCGATTACGGCAATGAGGCGGAAGTCGGCGAAGGCCTCCGTCGGGTACTCGAAGAGGGCATCTGCCCTCGCGAAGAACTGTGGATCACGTCGAAGCTCTGGAACACGAATCATCGCGCGGAACACGTTCGTCCGGCCGCCGAGCGATCATTGCGAGATCTTAGCGTCGACTACCTTGATCTCTACCTGATTCACTTCCCGATCGCGTTGTCGTTCGTGCCGTTCGAGACGCGGTATCCAGCGGGTTGGGCTCACGATCCCGATGCGGCGCGCCCGGCGATGAAACCCGATCGCGTGCCGATCAGCGAGACGTGGGAGGCGATGGAGGAACTCGTCGCCGCCGGTCTGGTCCGCGACGTCGGCCTGTGCAACTTCGGAACGTCGCTGCTTCGCGATCTTTTGTCGCACGCGAAGATCGCACCGGCGGTGCTTCAGATCGAATTGCATCCGTACCTCGCTCAGCACAAGCTGGTGCGATTCTGCCATGAGCAAAACATCGCCGTCACGGCGTTCTCGCCGCTCGGCGCTCAATCGTATTACCAGTTGAACATGGCCGAGGCCCGCGAGTCGGTGCTTGCCGACAGCACGATCCGGGTGATCGCCGAACGGCATGGGCGAACGCCGGCCCAGGTCGTATTGCGATGGGGCGTGCAACGCGGAACGTCCGTAGTGCCGAAGTCGATGCATACGGAACGCTTGCGTGAGAACTTCGCCCTCTTCGACTTCAAGTTGAGCGACGAAGAGATGCGTTTGATTGAAGCGATGGATCGCGGGCGACGCTTCAACGATCCCGGCGACTTCGGCGAATCCGCCTTCAATACATTCTTCCCGATCTACGAGTAGACGCGACATCGCGTGCCGAGGTTTCCATGGTCGATTCGATCGTCAACGCCAGTGCCGTTTTGGAGGTCTCCGCGCTCTCCCTGCCCGATCAGCAGCGACATGGCGAGACCGTCTTCCCCTACGTCATTCGCTGCGAGTCGGCGGACGCGACTCGGGCCGATGTCGAACGATGGGTGGCGATGCAAAGCCGCAAGCTGCTGGAACTGGCGGCGATGCATGGTGCTGTGGTGTTCCGCGACTTTGCGTTATCGACGGCGGAAGATTTCGACGCCTTCGTGACGGCTTTGGGCATACCGAACTTCCCGTACAAGAAGTCGCTGTCGAACGCCGTACGCGTGAATCGCACCGAACGCGTCTTCTCGGCGAACGAAGCGCCGCCGGAGGTCACGATCTTCTTCCATCACGAGATGGCTCAGACGCCGATCTACCCCGCGAAGATCCTGTTCTTCTGCGAGATCGCCTCGGAAGAGGGCGGCGCAACGCCGATCTGTCGTTCCGACGTGCTCTACGAACGGCTGAAGGAAGCCTGCCCGCAGTTCGTCGAGAATTGCGAGACGAAGGGATTGCAGTACACGAACGTGATGCCCGGCGACGACGACCCGAAGTCGGGCATGGGCCGCAGTTGGAGGAGCACGCTGGAAGTCACGACGCGCGAAGCGGCGGAAGATCGCTTGCGGGAATTGAGCTATTCGTGGGAGTGGCTGCCGGACGGCTGCCTGCGGGCGACCACGCCCCCCCTGCCGGCCGTGATGGAAGTCGGCCCCGGCCGCAAGACGTTCTTCAACCAATTGATCGCCGCGTTCCGCGGCTGGAAGGACAGCCGGAACGACCCTTCGGAGGCGATTCGCCACGGTGACGGCTCCAAGCTCGACGCCGATGCCGTTCAACAGGCCGTCCGACTCGCCGAGGAGCTTGCGTTCGACGTGAAGTGGCAACCGGGAGACGCGGTGCTGATCGATAACACGATCGTCATGCACGCCCGCCGGACGTTCCGGGGCACACGCAAAGTGGTGGCTTCGCTTGCCGATGTCCGGTCGCAATCGTTCAGCGTTCGCTGACCCGAGTGAATTCGGCGCGTCGTATTTCCTTGCCCGATCGCCCTCGTATCAGGCCGCCGCATGTCCGGGCGACGCGAATCAGATCTGCCCGTCGAGCCGATGGCCGAAGATGAAGCACGGGCCAGTGACTCCTCAGACCGCACTCCGTGGTATTCGGGAATCAGCTCATACCAGTGGCTGGTCCTTGCCATCGCCTGCGCGGGCTGGGTGTTCGACGTCTACGAAGGCCAGATCTTCAACATCACCCGCGACCAGATGCTCGCCGACATCCTCGCGAGCGAAGGCAACAAAGGCGACGTGCGGCAGTACGGAGATCTGTTCCTCGGCATCTTTTTGCTCGGCGGAACCGTCGGGGGCTTAGGCTTCGGCTCGCTCGCCGACCGCTATGGTCGTCGGCCGACGATGATCGTGACGATTCTGACGTACTCGCTGTTCTCCGGTCTGACCTACTTCGCCGACACGCTCTGGCAGATCGCCGCATTGCGGTTTCTCGTCGCGATCGGCGTCGGCGGAGAGTGGGCGGTCGCCGCCAGCCTCGTGGCGGAAGTGTTCCCGGCGAGGGCTCGCGCCCATGCCTCGGGCATCTTCCACGCCTCGAGCACGCTCGGAACCTGGTTGGCGGCGATCGTCGGCATCGCCGTGGGATCGCAGTGGCGGTACGCCTATCTCGTCGGTGTGCTGCCCGCTTTGCTCGTGTTATGGGTGCGGGCGAGCGTCAGAGAGCCCGAGCGATGGCAGGCGAAGAAAGCGCAAACCGGCACGGCGGGCATGGGTCGCTTCCGCGACCTTTGGCAGAGCCCAACGTGGCGACGTCGTGCGATCCTGGGCACCTTGCTGGCGTCCATTGGACTAGGCACGTTCTGGGCCGTGACGGTCGCCGGGCAGAACCTCGTCGACACGATGCTCGTGCGTTGGGGAGTGGAGCAGGCAGAGGCGGCGAGCCGCGCCAAGTTCGCTTACGGCATCGTACAGGCGGCGGGTGGCGGCCTGGGTCTGCTTGCATTTGGCCCGATTTGCGCCCGCATCGGCCGCCGGCGGGCCTTCGTCGCGTTTCAGCTCCTCGCCGTGGCGATCGTGCCGCTCACCTGTTTCGGTCCGCAGAATTACACGCAGTTGCTGATCGCTCTACCCGTGTTCGGCTTCCTCACGCTCGGCATTCACGCCGGCTATGCGATTTATTTTCCCGAATTGTTCCCCACGAATATTCGTGCGACGGGGACGAGCCTGTGCTTCAACGGCGGGAGACTTCTCGCCGTGCCCATCCTCGTCTTCTCCGGCTGGCTCAAGGGGCTGCCTGGCGTGGACATTCGCTGGGCCCTTACAGGACTCTCCCTGCTGTTTCTGCTGGGTATCGGCATTGCGCTCGCGATGCCGGAGACACGATCAAAACCGTTGCCGGAATAACGAACCCCGCGAATTTGGCATCTCCTCCTCCGTGCTGCTGAGGCATGTCGCGCCAACCGAGAGCGAAGCGAAAGCGGCAAGAGTCGGCTCCTGCCCCGGGTGAACCGGAAAGTAGCTCCGATTGTCGTCTTCGCAGACCGACGCCGACTTGCCGAAACACACTTCGATATGCACAATCGGCAAGATATTCAGCCTCAGCGACAACGTGCTTTCGGAACCACAAGGCGACCGTCAGCGACTTTCGCGCGAGACGGCGGAATGAACCGGAGAGATGACAGAGTGGCCGATTGTGCCGGTCTCGAAAACCGGTGTCGGTGTAAGCCGACCGGGGGTTCGAACGGCCCCGAGAAGGCCGACGCGCCACTGCCACAACGCCCGCTAGGCCGCGCCGACGTATCCCGCGACGTATCGGCGAGAGGCCACGGGGACCTCTCCGTGACACGCAGCGAAGCGGCGAAGCCCGACAGCCGTGGGACGAGGCCAGAGGACGACGAAGAGGACGACGAAGGGCAAAGCATGCCCCACCCGCCAAGGCTGAGCAAGAGACCGAGACGGGTGGGGCTGCCCCAACGACTAGAGACTCGCCATGCGGCGACGTTCGGCGGTGGCTTCTTCGTCGAGTTCGTGGCCGGCTTCTCGCACCTGCTGCTTGAGCGTGACCCAACCCCGCTGCTGCACCAGCAGTGAGGCTAGGCGTTCGTGCATCGCCACAAAGTCCGGGTGCTGGCGGACCATGCCGTTCGTGATGTTGGCGGAACCGACCCAGACGGCGGGGTTGGTGTCGCTACGGCGTACCTCGTAGCCGATGCTCCGCAGCTTCTCCGCCACACGCTCGGCGACCGACGACTCGTCCTGCGTGCTACGGAGCGTTGCGGTGGCCTCGATGCAGGCGTCGGCGAACTCGGCGATCTCAGGAAGCAGCGAAAGACGGCGATCGAGGTTGGCGATCTTGCGAAGCCGCAGGGCGTCCTTCTCAACGCTCGTCACTGGCTGTTCGCGTTCAGCGAGGCCAGCGAGTTCGTCGGCGAGTGCTGCCTCGTCGGCGTCCAGCGTGGCGAGCTTCTCGGCGAGCTTCTTGTAGTGGCCGTGGAGCTTGGTGGGTGCGGCGTCGTCGAGTGTTCGCAGCTTGAACGCGAGGTTGCGTGAGTGCAGCGTTGCGGTGGGCATGGTGGATGGCTTTCGTTGGGGTCGTTGGGTGTCGTTGAGTTAGGTTTGCCCACCCAACCATCCTCCACCCACCCACCGCTGACCAACGCGTGGCTATTTCAGCCGCACTGACCCCCTAACGCGAACTCGGCGAAGGACCCCCGAACCACTTGCCGAACCACTCGTCGAACTCCCGCTCCTGCTGGTCCGACTCGAAGGCGTCGGCTGCCTCTTTGCAGGTGCGGACTGCGGCAAGGTCCGGGCAGTAGTGCCGCTGCATGCTGCGGAGCAGAGACTGGTGCGAGTGGTCACGCCAGAAGGGGTCACGCAGAGCGTCACGGGCTAAGTCCCCAAAGGGGGTCGGCTCGTCTGCTCGTGTGGCTAGCCACTCGCGGAAGGTGTGGGTGGTGGCGGGTGTGGCGGACATGGCTGCTCCTGTGCGGGGTTGGTGGCCAAGAATGAAAACACGGCGAAGGGCTGGCGGGGCGACTCTCCCCGGTAGGTTTGGGCGCGAGTGCCGATAGTGCCGACCCCCTGCGGCTCCGGGGCTTCCGACGCGCCGTGTCGAACGCACCAAGCTCTCAGATGGGGGTCAGAGAGCTCTCTGACCCCCATCTGAAAAGCCAGTGCCGCGAACACGGCCTTCTCTTTTTCCCAAAAAAGGGGGTCGGCACTATCGGCACTATCGGCACTCTGGCCCCTCCGACACGGACGGGAACGTGTCGAAGGCAGTGCCGACCCCCGTGCCAACTACCCCTACTCTGGTCGGCACTGTCGGCACTCGTCGCTCGTTTATTGGGAGTGCCGACCCCCTACTCTGTCGGCACTGGGTCGGCACTCCCAAGACGAACCACCCACAGCCGTTTCCCGTTGGCGCGTCGCTGTTCTGCGAGCAGCCCGGTAGCGGGCAGGTCCGGCCCCAGCATCACCATCGCTTGCCCAAACGCGCGAGGGCTTTTCGGCCAGTCCTTCGCCGTCTTCTGGTTGGGCGACGCGGCGGCGTTCAAGGCCGCTAGTGTAGTGTCCCCGAAATAGCGTTACTTTTTCTGGTGGTCGGCGTTTGTGTCTTCCAAGGAGGAACGAACGCATGTGAACGGCTCCGGCGATCGATGTGACGGACGACGAGCGTACGACGCTG
>JACCRE010000164.1 GCA_013813775.1 Planctomycetaceae bacterium | reverse complement strand
CAGCGTCGTCAGCCGCAATGGGGCGGGCAGCAGCGTCGGCAGCGGAGGCGCGGGTGGAGGCATCCACGTCGGCGCGGGGAGCCGGGCCAACGTCATCAGCTCCACGGTCAACGGCAACTTCGCGACGGCCGGCGGCGGAATCTATAACGCCGCAGGAATCCTCGAAGTCGTATTGTCGGACCTCTTGTTCAACCGGGCCGGCGGCAGCGGAGGCGGCGGAATCTACAACGGCCCCGGCGGTCCCGCCACAGTGCGCAGCTCGAACATCGCTTACAACGTCGCCAGCGGCAGCGGCGGCGGCGTCTACAACGAGTCGAGCGCCACACTCACCGAAGGCACCCGCGTGTTCCGCAACACCGCCGGCTCCACGGGAGGCGGCGTGTTCACCGCATCGACCGGCACGAGCGACCTCGACCTGATGCTCGTGTTCGACAACGAACCGAACAACATCGGAGGCACCGGCACGGTGGTTTGAGCCGCGACGAACGACACCGCCGAACGTAAGAGCGAGAAACCTTTCACCGCCCGCCGGTCATTGCCGGCGGGCGGATTTTTGCGCCTTGCTCCGGCTGATTTTCGAGCATTCCGCCTTTGCAAAGTTCTTGCGGAGCGACTGGGTTCATGTGACGATGCGTAGATCACGTTCGCAAGCCGCATCCGCCACCGTCATCGATGCCTTTTCCGCTGTTCGTTCCGGCCGGTATGCCCACGGTCACGTTGACCGACGCGGCGGGGATGCGTTTGCAGTCGATCTCGTTCTTTCTGATCGGCTTTCTGCTCGCCGCGTGGGGCGTCCAGGCGATCTGGAACGTGCTGCAGCGCGACTGGTCGGCATTGCCGCGGCTTTCGTATCGCCTGGGGCTGACGGGCCTGTGGGGCCTGCTGTTCGTGCTCGTGCTCACGATGATCTCCGGCACGCGGGAATTGCTCACTCCCGGCGCATGGGAGAAGCAGGGCCTGACCTACGAACTGCGGTCACACGCGACAGAGGCACCGCCGGTCGAGGATGCCCTCGTCGAACGACGACGCGAGCACTTGCGGTCGCTCGGTCTCAAACTGCTCGCGTTCGCCGCGTCGCACGAGGGCCGGTTTCCGAGCGAGAGCGAAACGGCCGATCTCGAACGCGACAGCTTGCAGTTGCCGCAACGCTCGGCGAGCACGTACCGCTTCGTCCCCGGAGCAAAGCCCGGCGCCCGCGACCAGATCGTGGCCTTCGAACCCGCCGTCTACGGCGACGACCCGTTCGTACTCCTCGCGAGCGGCGAAGTCGTGCGCCTGACGAGCGATGAACTCGCGAAGCGGCTCCCCGTCACGAAAGACGAGCCATGAGCCGCCGATTCCTGTGGATCGCAGGCGGCATCGTGCTGTTTCTCGCGTTCGACGTCTTACTGTGTGGCGGCGCGTTGAGTGGCTCGTGGCTCGTTGCAGTGCCAGTTTATCTCGCGTTCGGATGGATCTTCTACTTAGGTCGCGTCGCTCACGAAGTGCAGTTCAGCGCCGCGGGCTTCGCAACGGCAGCCTTGGCGTTGATCGCTCTGACGGCGGGCCTGCATGGGTTCGGCCGCTGGTGGATGCGACAGCGCCCAGCGACTCACAACGAAGTTCTGCACGAACCAGCCGGCGATTCACGCTGGCCGCTACGCCGTTCGCTGGCGATCGTCGCTCTCGTGATGCTGATGTTCGTCGCCGGCCTGTGCGGCACCGCGATCGTGCATCAAACGACCTGGCTCGCGACGTCGCCTGAGCCTTGGTTCGACAACGGTGCCATGGGAGCGGCGCGATTCACGCAATCGAAGAACAACCTGAAGCAGATCGGACTCGCCCTGCACAACTATCACGACACCGTCGACGCGCTTCCGCGGGGCGGAACCTACGATGAGGCGGGCCGACCGCTGCATTCCTGGCAGACGTTCTTGCTGCCATACGTTGAAGAGCAGCCGTTGTACGACAACATCGATTTCGCCCGCGCCTGAAACGATCCCGTCAACGCCGAAGCGATTGCGACGCGCATCCCGAGCTACGAACTCCCGCGTCGTTATGATCCTCGTCCCAAGACCGAGTCGGGCGAGCCTGCGCCGAGTGGTTATGCGGCGAACTCGCATCTGTTCGGCAGCGGACCGGGAACCACGTTCCGCGAAGTCAAAGATGAGCTCTCGAACACACTGCTCACGGGCGAGGTGAACGCGAACGCCAAAGCGTGGGCCGACCCGACGAACGTCCGCGATCCCGCGCTCGGCATCAACGCGTCCCCCGAGGGCTTCGGCAGCCCCTTCAAAGGGGGCGCGAACGTTCTGATGGGCGACGGCAGCGTGCGCTTCGTGAGCGAAGAGATCGACCGCAAGGTGCTCGCCGCGCTGGCGACGCCTTCCGCAGGCGATGACGCCGGCAGTGACTGGTGACGGTCAAGACGTCAGGCGTTGAAGAATGTCTCTCCGAGCCGCGCCCGTCAGGAACCGAAGAGCGAGTGACCTGCGCTCTCTCACGGTCGCGGCTCTGATGTCATCCCCTTGGCCGCGGCGCTTCGATCGGCATGCGGCCTCTTTCCGTCGCGGCGTCCGCATCGCGACTGAAGAGCGGGTACAGGGCCGACTGATCGATGCTTCCAAAGCCTGCTTGACTCTGACGCTCGTGACGGAGCTTCGCCCATTCGATGAGGCCCGACGGCATCTTGATCGTCCAGGTCGCCTGTTCCGATTTCGGTGCGACGAAAGATGGTTCCGGCAGAGTGACCGTCAGCAGGTTCGCAAGTTTTCCACCGGTAATGCCGCCGGGGTCGTCGTTGCCGAAATCAATGGCGGGCTTGCTGGTGTCTTGCAACAACGACAGCGTTCCCTGCGACTTGTTCCATTCGGCATAGGCCATCTCCCCGATGCTGTACCTTCCGCCCGCCCATATCTCGTTCGCCTCCACGATCGGCGGACTGCCGCGACGATCCTGCAAGAACGACCTGATGCTTGAAGACCTCGCTACGAGGTCGGCGACATCGGCCGGCAGCTCGACCGTGGACAGATTCAGCATGCGGCCATCGGGGTGGAAGGCGAGGATGCGTCCGCCGTCCTGGTCGGTCCACGTGTCCTCGCCGAACTCCCGCACCAGCCTGCCGCCCACCGAGACCAGCAGCCACGACGACTCATAGTTCTCGTAGCTCGCGAGATTCTCCGGCCAGTCGATGTTCCAATCGATCGGGATCGACTTCGGCGGCGCCGTCGGACAAGAGATGGTGAGTTCGATCGATCGTCCGGGCATCACGGTGAGGGACCGATAGCAGCCTTCGCCCCACGTCGTTTCGAGGTAGATCGTATACTTGCCCGGCTGCATCAGCCCGCAATCGACGACGCCCTCCGCGGTTGGCCAGAACTCCCAGGACTTGCCGCCCTGTTCTCGTTCGGCGACGCGCACGACCTTGATGACGTCGCTGCGGAAAGGCGCTGAGCCGTCGGAACTCGTCAGCCGCAATGTCACAGGATTCCATTGCGGATCGTTGAACGCGCTCGCCTTGCCGATGTCTTCAAGGCGGGCGAGGAGCGCGGCGTTGGTGTTCTGAGCCTCGGCCAGCATCTGGGCGTTCGCCGCCTGCGACTGCGCCGCCAGCAGGGCGTTTCGCTCCTGCGAACTCGCGATGGCCTGCCACATCAGGGTGTAGAACGCGAAGCTCGCGACGACGAGCGCGGCGCACGTGCCGATCAGAACTTTCTGGGTCATCAGCCTGCCTTTCATGGCATCGAGCCACAGTCTTCGAGCGACCTTCGCAGGGTCGCCGAAGCGCTGACGGACGTTGTGTTCCGCGCGTTCTCTCTCACCTTTGGTCTTGAGCAGCTCGCGGCGAAACGCGCACGCGAGATGGTCGGTGAGCTCATCGAGGATGTCCCGCCGCAGCGTCGTCGGTTCGTCATCGCGGACGGGGGGAAGATGAGCGACCGCCGCATGGGCGACCACTTCCGGCCACGACGTTTCGGAGGCATTCAACATGCTTTGATCCCGCTGACGCCGCTCACGAATTCGATCCCCTCTCCCTCGGGAGAGGGGACAGGGGTGAGGGGACTCCCTGCCGCGTCGTCCCGTCTTGCACAACGCCACCGCCGCCGAGAGAACCGACGCAAGCGACGAAGGATGTCAACCTGATCCCCTCACCCCCGGCCCCTCTCCCCAGGGAGAGGGGAGTTCGGGACTGCCCCTGAAATCTTTGTCCCCCGATCTCTCGTCTCTCCCGATCGCTGTCACGCATGAGACGTCCCCGCGCGACGCGGCGAGGCCCCCAGCACGCCCTCCAGCCCCGCCGCGAACTCTCGCCAGGCGGTTTTGCGGGCTGCGAGCGCCTTCCTGCCCGCCGCGGTGAGTTTGTAGTACTTGCGGCGACGGCCTTCGGCCTCTTGCCAGAAGGCCGTCAGCATCTTTGCGCGTTCGAGCTTGTGCAGAGCGGGATACAGGCTGCCTTCCTTCAACTCGAAGCGGCCCGCCGAGCGTGAAAGCACCGTCTGCGTGACCTCGTAGCCGTAGCTCGGCCCTTCGGAAAGGATTTCGAGCACCAGCAGTTCGATCGCGCCGGGAAACAGCTTCGGGTCCATGCCTTTTTCCTCGATGCATCGCGAAGCAATGTCTCTATACCTAGCCGCACGATGCATGGCTGTCAAGCCGATTCTGGTGCGTTTGCCTCCGGGCATGGTGGATTCGGCTTCCCCGATGCCGTACTAAGGCGAGTGAGCGTCGGAGGACGTCGCCTGTCACGCGGAACCGAGAGACAAGCCCACGCGAATGGATCTGCTCGTTGCGGTTCTAGCGCCGCTTGCCGTCGCACCGCTGATGCCCCTCGTGCGCCGTTTCGCCGGTCGCCACGTCGGCGACGTCGCCGCGGCGATTCCGCTCGCGATCGCGGTGTATTTCGCACGATACGTGGGCACGCTTGGCGACGGGCAAAGCGTCGCCTTCCGCAGGGCTTGGGTGCCCGAGATCGGGCTCTCGCTCTCGCTGCGGCTGGACGGACTCAGCCTGCTGTTCGTGCTCCTCATCTCCGGGATCGGCGCGCTCGTTTGCGTCTACGCTGGCGGATATCTCGCGGGCAACCGGCGGCTCGGGTCGTTCTTCGGCTCTCTGCTCGCCTTCATGACGGCGATGCTGGGAATCGTGCTCGCCGAGAACCTGCTGACGCTCTACGTCTTCTGGGAGTTCACGACGCTCACGTCGTTCCTGCTCATCAGCTTCGAGCACGAGCGGCAGGCGGCCCGCGCCGCCGCGATGCAGGCCTTGCTGACGACCGCGGCGGGAGGCCTCTGCCTGCTCGCGGGGGTGATCCTGCTGGGACTGATCGGCGGCAGCTTCGAGATCACCGAGCTCATCGAACGAGGCGATGCCGTTCGCGCGCACCGCCTCTATCCGGCAGCGGTGATCCTGATCCTGCTGGGAGCCTTCACCAAGTCGGCGCAGTTCCCCTTCCATTACTGGCTGCCGAATGCGATGGCCGCACCGACGCCGGTGAGCGCTTATCTGCATTCGGCGACGATGGTCAAGGCGGGTGTCTATCTGCTCGCGCGGCTCTCGCCGCTGCTGGGAGGGACGGACCTCTGGACCGTGACGGTGACGGGGGTCGGAGCGGTGACGATGGTCGTGGGAACCGTGCTCGCCTTCACCAGCTACGACATGAAGGGCATCCTGGCGTATCTGACGATCAACGTGCTGGGCACGCTGACGATGTTGATCGGCCTGGGAACGGAACTCGCCGCCGAAGCGGCGATGATCTATCTGCTGGCGCACGCGCTTTACAAAGGTGCACTGTTTCTGGTGACGGGAGCCGTCGATCACGCGGCTCATTCGCGTGATCTTCGAGAGCTGAGCGGGCTGCGGCATCGTATGCCGCTCACGGCGCTCATTGCGGCGCTCGCGGCGCTTTCGATGGCCGGCGTGGTGCCGTTCTTCGGCTTTCTCGCGAAGGAGTCTTACCTGCACGCCGTCGTCGAAGCGCCGCGGATGTGGCCATTGCTCACGTTCGCTGCGGTGGTCGCGAGCGTTCTTGTGGTGGCGGGAGCGGGGCTGGTCGCCGTCGCGCCCTTCTTCGGAACGCTCAGCGAGAAGGCCGATCGGGCGCATGAAGCCGGCTTCCGCTTGTGGTTTGTTCCCGCCCTGCTGGCTGTCGCGGGCCTCGCGGCGGGCCTGCTTCCGCAAACGCTGGCAGCGCCGCTCGTCGAGCCAGCCGTCGCTGCGATCGTCGGCGAGCCTGTGCCTCTCGAACTCAAGCTCTGGCATGGCGTGACGCTTCCCTTGGTGTTGAGCGTCATCGCACTGGCCGCCGGCGTCGCACTGTATGTCTCGCATGAACGGGTGAGGAGCGTGTTCGACGGGACGCGCGTGCTTGGAGGCTGGGGGCCGGCCGCGTGGTACGACAAAGGTGTCACTCTGCTCGATGTCGTCGCGCACTGGCAGACCGGCTTTCTGCAAAGCGGCTTCTTGCGGACGTACGTGACCGTGATCCTGGCGATGACGGCGGGGCTGGCGGGGCTGATGATCACGCACTTCGGCTTGACGTTCGTCGAGCGCGAGACGATCGGCGTCCGCTGGCACGAGGGAATCGCCGCCGGGTTGATCGTCGCCGCGGCGTTCGTGGCCGTCCGCAGCACCTCGCGAATGCGGGCCGTGGTCGCGCTGACGATCGTGGGGTTCGGCGTTTCGTGGATCTTCGTGCTGTTCGGCGGTCCCGATCTCGCGATGACGCAGATCGTCGTCGAGACGCTGACGACGCTGTTGTTCGTGTTCGCCTTTTACCGCCTGCCGAAGTTCAGCATCCTGTCGGATCGGGCGACTCGGTTTCGCGACGCCGTGCTCGCGTCGAGCGTCGGCATCGTGATGACGCTGCTGATCCTCTTGGCGACGGGAGTCGATCAGTACGAGCCGACCTCTGAGTATTACGTGCGTAGCAGCGTGACGGAGGCTCACGGGCGCAACATCGTGAACGTGATCTTGGTCGACTTTCGGGCCTTGGACACGCTCGGCGAAATCACGGTGCTTTCGGCCGCGGCCGTCGGCGTGTTCGTGATGGTTCGGCTCGTCGCGCCGAAGGGAGGCCGCTCGTGAAGTCGCTGATCCTGCAAACGGCGGCACGGTATCTCTTGCCGCTGCTCGCGCTCTATTCGGTGCTGCTCTTCTTGCAGGGGCATCACGATCCGGGCGGCGGCTTCGTGGGCGGACTGATCGCTGCGGCCTCGCTGATGCTCTGCGCATTGGCGTATGGCGTTCCCGTCGCGCGAGACGTGCTGCCGATTCAGCCGCGAAATCTGATCGGCATCGGCTTGTTGTCGGCCGCCGCTGCGGGAAGCGTGGGCACGCTTCAGGGCAAGCCGTTTCTCACCTCGGCGTGGGTGAAACTCCAGCTGCCGGGTTTCGGAGAACTCGAGCTGGGAACGCCGCTGCTGTTCGATGCCGGCGTGTTTCTCGCGGTGCTGGGAGTCACCGTGTCGATTCTGATGACGCTGGCGGAAGAAGAAGAGGAGGAGTAAGCCCCAATGGAAATCCTGCTCGCGATCGTCGTCGGCTGCCTCGTCGCAACGGGACTGTACATGATGATGCGACGCAGCATGCTCAAGCTCGCGATCGGGTTGTCGCTGTTGAGCCACGGCGCGAACCTGCTGATCTTCACCGCTGGCGGGCTGACGCGCGGACAGCCGCCGCTGATCCCTCAGGGTGAGACCCTTCCGCCGGCCCCTTACGCCGATCCGCTGCCGCAGGCGCTGATCCTGACGGCGATCGTGATCAGCTTCGGACTGCTGGCGTTCACGATCGCGTTGATCTATCGGGCCTGCCACGTCACCGGCACCGATGATCTCGACCAACTGACCACCACCGAGACGTAACGGTCCGCCGGTCCTTCCAACAAGAAAACACAAGCGCCGCCCGTGCCGCTGATCCTTCCCATCCTGATTCCGTTTTTGACGGCGGCCTTGGCGCTGCTCGGCTGGAGAAGTCTCCGGCTGCAGCGCTGGTTGGGCGTGGTGGGCGCCTTCGCGCTGCTCGCCGCCGGCATCGGTCTGCTGATCAGCGTTCAGAACGAGGGCATTCGAACGGCGCAGATCGGGAACTGGCCCGCGCCTTACGGAATCACGCTCGTCGCCGATCATTTCGCGGCGTTGCTGGTGCTGCTTGTCGGGATTGTCGGCTCGGCGATCGCGGTCTACTCGCTGGCCGACATCGACGAACCGCAGCAATCGTTCGCCTACTATCCCCTGCTGCACGTCCTGCTGATGGGCGTGACGGCGGCGTTCCTGGCGGGCGACATCTTCAATCTTTACGTCTGGTTCGAGGTCTTGCTGATCGCGTCGTTCGTCCTGCTCGCGCTGGGCGGCGAACGGCCGCAGATCGAAGGGGCGATCAAGTACGTCACGCTGAACCTGATCAGCTCGTTCCTGTTTCTGACGGCCGTCGGCATCCTCTACGGCGCGGTCGGCACGCTGAACATGGCCGACGTGGCCCGCAAGCTCCAGACGCTCGACAACCCCGACATCGTGACGACGCTCGCCGTGATGTTTCTCGTGGCGTTCGGCATCAAGGCGGCGATCTTTCCGCTCTATTTCTGGCTGCCGGCGTCGTATCACACGCCCCCCGCCGCGGTCTCGGCCGTGTTCGCGGCGCTGCTGACGAAGGTCGGCATCTACTCGTTGATCCGCATGTTCACGCTGGTGTTCGATCATGCCGAGGCTCCCCCGACTTTTCCGCTGATCCTGGTGCTCGCGGGGCTGACGATGCTGACCGGCGTGCTGGGGGCGATCGTGCAGGATGACTTCCGCCGCGTGCTGTCGTTCAACGCGATCTGCGGCGTCGGATATATGATGCTCGGCTTGGGAATGCACACGCCGTTGGCGCTCACGGGTTCGATTTTTTACATGACGCACAGCGCCGTCGTGACCGCGGTGTTGTTCCTGATCGCCGGCAACGCCCATCTCGTACGCGGCACGTTTCGGCTGGACCGTCTGGGCGGCTTGGCACGCGAGGCGCCCTGGCTTGCCGTCGCTTTCGCGATCGCCGGCCTCTCGCTGGCGGGCATCCCGCCGCTGTCGGGGTTCGTCGCGAAGCTGATCCTCGTGCGCGCGGGATTGGAAGCCGGTGAGCACCTCGCGGTCGCGATTGCGATCGCGGCGGGCTTGCTGACGCTGTACTCGATCGCTCGCGTGTGGGATGCCGCATTCTGGAAGGAGCCGCCGGCGCACGAGGTTCCGATCGAGCGAATCGGAGGCGAGCACGAGCCGGGTCCGCTCCTGCCGCGCGAGAAGTTCCTGCTGGGCGCGCCGGTCGCGACGCTCGTCGTGCTGGTCGTCATCATCGGGCTCGCGGCGGGCCCGATCTTTTCTCTCGCGGACGCCGCGGCGAATGAGTTGATGAATCCCGCCGGATACATCGAAGCCGTGCTGGGAGGAGCATCGTGAGAGCGTTCCTCTGGAACATCTTTCTGGCGGCGGTCTGGACGGCGGCCTGGGGCGGTTTCACGCTCCTGAACCTCGCTGTGGGCTTCGTGCTGGGTTACGCGGTCCTCTCGCTGGGCGGCGACCTGTTCGGCTCGCGCAGCTACAGCGCGCGGCTGCCGCGGCTGATCGAGTTCCTGCTCTATTTCGCGTGGGAAGTGCTCGTCGCCAATCTGCGGCTCGCTTACGACGTGATCACCCCGCGGCACCGCATGCGGCCCGGCGTCATCGCCGTGCCGCTCGAAGCCGAGACCGACGGCGAAATTCTGCTGCTCGCCAGCGTGATCACGTTGACGCCGGGCACGTTGAGCCTCGACGTCTCGCCCGATCGAAAGTTCCTCTACGTGCATTCCATGTACATCCTCGATGCCGAAGACGAGAAGCGGAAGTTGAAGCACGGCTTTGAACGTCGCATTCTGGCGCTGCTGAGATGATGTTGATCGCATCCACCTCCTCTGTGACTTTGTCGGTTCTCGCCGCTGGAGCGGGGCTGGTCGCGATCAGCATCGCGGTCGCGGTCTGCTTCGTGCGCGTCGTCATCGGACCGACGTTGCCCGATCGGGTCGTCGCCCTCGATCTCGTCGCGACGCTGCTCGTGGGGCTCCTTCTATTGCACAGCGTGGCCTCGGGCGAGTCCGAGGCGGTACGCGTGGCGCTCGTGCTCGCGCTGGTGAACTTTCTGGCGACCGTCGCGTTCGCCGTGTATGTCCAACGGAAGGCCGAACCATGATCACCGACGGGTTTGCCGCCATCTTGATTCTCGCCGG